>RGEP01000107.1 GCA_009918225.1 Betaproteobacteria bacterium
GCCGATCTTCAGGAACACGTTGACGATGCCGGTGTCCTGGCACAGGGGGCGGTGGCCCTCGGCGCACAGACGGCTGTTGGTGAGGATCTGGGCCATGGCGTCCTTGGCGGCCGGGCTTTGTTCCCGTTCATAGGCGCGCGCCAGGTGGGCGATGTAGTCGGCCGGGTGGTAGTAGCTGATGTACTGCAGGGCAGCAGCGATGGTTTCGACCAAGTCGTGGTGGCGGATGGTGGTGCTCATCGGAACGTCCTTCACAGGGGCTGTGCAATCGGTCTATCGCGAGTGGTGAACCCAAAAAAACGCCGCGGAGGGCGCGGCGTTGGGGGTCAATGCTGATCGGTCACATGCGACATCAAGCGATCGGCGTAGGCAATGGCCAGGGCCGAGAACAAGAAGGCGATGTGGATCACGGTTTGCCACAGCAGCACCTTGTCGGTGTAGTTGTCGGCATTGATGAAGGTCTTGAGCAGGTGGATCGACGAGATGCCGATGATGGCGGTGGCCAACTTCACCTTCAGCACCGAGGCATTCACATGGCTCAACCACTCAGGCTGGTCCGGGTGGCCCTCGAGGTTCATGCGCGAGACGAAGGTTTCATAGCCGCCCACGATCACCATGATCAAGAGGTTGCTGATCATCACCACATCGATCAGGCCCAGCACCACGAGCATCAGGATGGTCTCGTTGAGCTTGGCGATGGGTTCATAGCCGATGACCGCGCCTGCTGCGTCCTTGATGGGGGTGGCCTTGTAGCCGATGCTCTTGACCAGGCTGGCCAGGGCATCCTGGTGGCCGAAGGCGGCTTCTACCAGGTGCACCAGTTCGGTCCAAAATTGGAAAACATAGACCGCCTGGGCCAGGATCAGCCCCAGGTACAGGGGCAATTGCAGCCAACGGCTGGCGAAGATGGCACGGGGCAGGGCGCCCATGGGGGCAGAGCCGTTGGGGGAAGGAGCAGACATGCGGATGCGGGCGGGGTGCCGTCAGTGATGCAAAGCGGCAGTTTAATCGGCAGCGCCCCGCCCGCCGGCAGGGTCATCGCCATCGCGACAGGCGCATTTGCGGCCTAAAGTAAGGGCTTCGTCAGCGCTGGCGCTGACCATCTCGGGTGGAGTTCTGGCGCCCGTCAACCCTGCGCGGTCGCCAACGATGCCCACTTGAGCCGATCAAGTCCAGAATCGAGGAGACCTTTGTGAGCGAGAACCAGGATCAGAAGCTGTATCTGCCCTCCGACGCCGCGGTGAAGGCCGCACGCATATCGGGAATGGCCGCCTACGACCGGCTGGTGGCCGAGGCGGCCCAAGACTACACGGGCTATTGGGCACGCCTGGCTCGGGAGCTGATCAGCTGGAAGAAGCCCTTCACCCAGGTGTTGGATGAGTCCCAAGCCCCCTTTTTCAAGTGGTTTGCCGACGGCACGCTCAATGCCTCATACAACTGCTTGGACCGCAATATTGAGCGCGGGCTGGGTGACAAGACAGCCCTGATTTTCGAGGCCGACGATGGGGCGGTGACCCGCACCAGCTACTCCCAACTCTTGGCCCGTACCTGCCAGATCGCCAACGGCTTGAAGGCATTGGGTGTGCGCAAGGGCGATCGCGTGATCATCTACATCTCCATGTCGGTGGATGGTGTGGCGGCCATGCAGGCCTGCGCGCGCATCGGCGCGACGCACTCGGTGGTGTTTGGGGGGTTTTCCGCGCAGTCCTTGCGTGACCGTATCGAAGACACCGGCGCCGTGGCCGTGATCACCGCTGACCAGCAGGTGCGCGGCGGCAAGAACCTGCCCTTGAAGGCGATCGTCGATGAGGCGCTGACCCTGGGCGGATGTGATTCCGTCAAGAATGTGCTCGTGGTCAAGCGCACCGGCAACGACGTGGCGATGAGCGCCGGGCGCGACCGTTGGATGAGCGAGGTCGTGGACACCCAGCCCACCACCTGCGAACCCGAGTGGGTCGAGGCCGAGCATCCGCTGTTCCTGCTCTACACCTCCGGTTCGACAGGCAAGCCCAAGGGCGTGCAGCATTCCACGGGCGGCTACTTGCTGCATGCGGCGCTCACCACCTCCTGGACCTTCGACTTGCAGGCCAGTGATGTCTTCTGGTGCACGGCCGATATCGGCTGGGTCACTGGCCACACCTACATCGCCTATGGCCCGCTGGCGCTGGGCGGCACCGAGATCGTCTTCGAAGGCGTGCCCACCTACCCCGATGCGGGCCGTTTCTGGAAGATGATCCAGGACCACAAGGTCACCATCTTCTACACCGCGCCTACGGCCATACGCTCGCTGATCAAGGCGGCGGAGACGAACGAGGCGGTGCATCCGCGGAAGTACGACCTCAGCAGCCTGCGGCTGTTGGGCTCGGTGGGTGAACCCATCAACCCGGCGGCCTGGGAGTGGTACCACGCCAACGTGGGTGGCGGCCGCTGCCCGATCGTGGACACCTTCTGGCAAACCGAAACCGGCGGCCACATGATCACGCCATTGCCGGGTGCTACGCCGATGGTGCCGGGCTCTTGCACGTTGCCGTTCCCGGGGATACAGGCGGCCATCGTCGACGAAACCGGTGCCGATGTGCCCAATGGATCGGGCGGCATCTTGGTGGTCAAGAAGCCCTGGCCATCGATGATTCGCACGATCTGGGGCGACGGTGAGCGCTTCAAGAAGAGCTATTTCCCGCCGGAGCTCAAGGGCTACTACTTGGCAGGCGATGGCGCGATTCGCGATGCCAAGACCACTTACTTCACCATCACGGGCCGCATCGACGACGTGTTGAATGTTTCGGGCCACCGCATGGGCACGATGGAGATTGAGTCCGCCCTGGTGAGCTGCACGGAATTGGTGGCAGAAGCGGCGGTGGTGGGCCGGCCAGACGACACCACGGGCGAGGCGATTTGCGCCTTTGTGGTGCTCAAGCGCCCGCGCCCAACGGGTGAAGAGGCCAAGAAGATCGCCAAGACACGCTCGGGCAAGATCATGCGCCGCTTGCTCCGGTCCATTGCCAAGGGTGAGCCCATCACCCAAGACACCTCAACCTTGGAGAACCCCGCGATCCTTGATCAGTTGGCCCAGACCAACTGATCAAGCTCGCTGCCGACTGCGTCGGCAGCGAGGCCCGAAGGGCCATCGAGGGGTTCGGGGCCTGCTCATATCGCGCAGCGATGTGAGCGGGCACCAGAACGTGGCAGCGAGGCCCTTCGACCCTCTAGTCCTTTTTCAACTGCGGCAGCGCCACATCGGCCCCCACCGAAAGCAGGCCGGCGTTGGAGTAGATGCCGAGTTTTCCGCGGGTGTCGATGATGTCGAGGTTGCGCATCGTGAGTTGGCCGATGCGGTCGGCAGGGGTGAAGGGAGCGTCTTCCACCTTTTCCATGCTCAGGCGCTCGGGCGCGTAGGTCAGGTTCGGGCTCTCGGTGTTGAGCAGGGAATAGTCGTTGCCCCGGCGCAGCTCCACGGTGACCTCGCCCGTGACGGCGCGGGCCACCCAGCGCTGGGCGGCTTCGCGCAGCATGATGGCCTGGGGGTCGAACCAACGGCCCTGATAGAGCAGCCGCCCGAGCTTGCGGCCGTTTTCGCGGTATTGCTCGATGGTGTCTTCGTTGTGGATGCCGGTCACCAAGCGTTCATAGGCGATGTGCAACAGGGCCAAGCCAGGGGCCTCATAGATGCCGCGACTCTTGGCTTCGATGATGCGGTTCTCAATTTGGTCGCTCATGCCCAAGCCGTGGCGGCCGCCGATGGCATTGGCCTCTAGGATCAGGTCCACGATGGAGGAAAAGGTCCGGCCGTTGAGCGCCACGGGCATGCCTTCTTCGAAGCGGACCGTCACCTCTTCGGCCTTGATATCGACCTCGGGCTTCCAGAAGGCCACGCCCATGATGGGGTTGACGATGCGGATGCCGCTGTTGAGGAACTCGAGGTCCTTGGCCTCGTGGGTGGCGCCGAGCATGTTGCTGTCGGTGCTGTAGGCCTTCTCGGCACTCATCTTGTAGCCAAAGCCAGCCTTGTTCAGGAAGGCGCTCATTTCGGCGCGGCCCCCGAGCTCGTTGATGAAGCTTTGGTCCAGCCAGGGCTTGTAGATCTTGAGTGCGGGGTTGGTTAGCAGACCGTAGCGGTAGAAACGCTCGATGTCGTTGCCCTTGAAGGTCGAGCCATCGCCCCAAATGTTGACATCGTCCTCCTTCATGGCCGATACCAGCATGGTGCCGGTGACCGCGCGCCCAAGCGGTGTGGTGTTGAAGTAGGTAGAGCCGGCCGTGGTGATGTGAAAAGCCCCCGCTTGCAAGGCGGCGATGCCCTCGTGCGCCAGTTGGGCGCGGCAGTCGACCAGGCGGGCCAGCACGGCACCGTACTCCATGGCCTTGCGGGGAATGGCCTCGTAATCGGGCTCATCGGGTTGGCCCAGGTTCGCGGTGTAGGCGTAGGGCAGGGCGCCCTTGAGCTTCATCCAATGAAGGGCCGCGCTGGTGTCCAGGCCACCGGAGAACGCAATGCCAACCTTTTGGCCGGCGGGGATCGACTGGAGGATGGTGCTCATGGGATCGTGAGGGTCCAAGGGTCAGGGGATCGGTGGGGCGCAGCAGCGGACGTGGCCCTGGTGGGGTGCGTCGCTGACGCGGTCTGCAGCCGTGTAAACCCTGTATTGTCGCCTGAGCGGGCGCGGGTACACCTACGGCTATGAGCACACGCCCCGCCCCGCGCCACCACGCCTTTTGGCCTGCCCGCCTGACCAAATCCGTGACCATCCCCGAGGTCACCTTGTTTCACAACCTGCAGGTGACGGCTGCCCGATACCCACGCAAGGCTGCAACGGTGTTCCTGGGCCGATCCATGAGCTACGGCGATCTGCTGGCGCAGGCCCTGGCCCTGGGGGGATGGTTGGCTGCGCATGGGGTGCAGGCCGGTGACCGTGTGGCCCTGTTCATGCAGAACTGCCCGCAGTTTCTGGTTGCTTTTTATGGCGTGCAGGCCGCCGGCGGCGTGGTGGTGCCGGTCAACCCGATGAACCGTGCCGATGAGTTTGGTCACTACATCACCGACCCCGAGACACGGGTGGTGATCTGTGCGGCTGACCTGGTGGGCGTGGTGCAGCAGGCCCAAGCGGCCTTGGCGCCGGAGCAACGCGCGGCCCAGGTACTGGTGGTGCGCTACGACGATGCCCTGCCTGCCAGCCTGCCCGAGCACTTGGGTGTGCCGCAGAGCCTGTGGCAGGTCCTGACCGCGCCGGCACCTGAAGCGCCGGAGGTTGCGGGGGTGCAGGTGGTGGCCTGGTCGCAGGCGCTGTTGCATCAGCCGCTGGCGCAAGCGGTGGCCCGAAGCCCGGATGACCTGGCCTTGTTGCCATACACCTCGGGGACAACGGGCTTGCCCAAGGGTTGCATGCACACCCACCGCACACTCATGGCCAATGTGGTGGGCAGTTTTGTGGCCACCTCGCAGGACACCACCTCCTTGGCTGTGGTGCCCATGTTCCACATCACGGGTATGCAGTACGGCGTGCTGATGCCGGTCTACAGCGGCACCACCTTGATCGTGATGCCCCGCTGGGACCGCGAGCTGGCAGGCCGGCTGATCTCGGTTCACAAGGTCACGGTTTGGGTTTGCATTCCCACCATGATCATCGACCTCTTCGGCAGCCCCAACTACCGCCAGTTCGATCTCTCGAGTTTGATGGTGTTGGCCGGGGGCGGAGCGGCCATGCCGCAGGCGGTGGCGCAACGCCTGCTCGATGAGTTCAACCTCAAATTCGCGGAAGGCTATGGGCTGACGGAAACCGCCGCCCCCAGCCACTCCAACCCGCCCGACCGACCCAAGCTGCAATGCCTGGGCATTCCCATCTTCGGCGTGGACTCGCGCATCGTCGACCCACAGACGCTGCAGGAGTTGCCCCAGGGCGAGTCCGGCGAAATCGTCACCCATGGCCCCATGGTGTTCAAGGGTTATTGGAAGCATCCGCAGGCCACGGAGCAGGCCTTCATTGAATTGGATGGCAAGCGTTTCTTTCGAACGGGTGACCTCGGGCGCATCGATGAAGACGGCTACTTCTTCATCACCGACCGCCTCAAGCGCATGATCAACGCCAGCGGCTTCAAAGTGTGGCCCACCGAGGTAGAGCTGCTGCTGTACAAATGCCCCCTGGTGCTGGAGGCCTGCATCATTTCGGCCAAGGACAGCTACCGAGGCGAGACCGTGAAGGCGGTGGTCGTGCCCCGCCCTGAAGCGCGGGAGCAGGCCACCGAGCAAGCGGTCATTGACTGGGCTCGCCAGCACATGGCGGCCTACAAGGTCCCG
>RGEP01000108.1 GCA_009918225.1 Betaproteobacteria bacterium
CACCATAGGCGAAGGATTTCAGCGCCGTATTTTTGGTAGACCTGTTGGGGCTCCACGCCATTGCCCAGGCTCTTGCTCATCTTGCGGCCTTGCCCGTCCACCACAAAGCCGTGGGTCAACAGGCCACGGTAGGGCGCACGGTCGAACAGCGCACAGCCCAGCAACAAGGAGGAGTGGAACCAGCCGCGGTGCTGGTCGTGCCCTTCCAGGTACAGGTCGGCCTCAGGCCCCTCGGCATGGAAGCCGCCCGGGTGCTGGGCGCGCAGCACATGCCAGAAGCTCGAGCCCGAGTCGAACCACACCTCCAGGATGTCGCTGCTCTTGCTGTAGTGGGCCGCGTCTTCAGCGCCCAAGATGTCTTGCGCGCTCACGCGGCTCCAGGCTTCAATGCCGCCTTGCTCCACGATGGCCGCGGCCTGGTCCAAGATCTCCAAGGTGCGCGGGTGCAGCTCTCCCGAGTCCTTGTGCAGGAAGAAGGGCAGGGGCACGCCCCAACTGCGCTGGCGGCTGATGCACCAGTCCGGCCGGTTGGCGATCATGTCGCGCAAACGCACGCGGCCGTTCTCGGGGTAGAAGCGCGTTTGATCAATGGCATCCAGGGCCAACTGACGCAGCGTCTTGCTGGCCTTGTCCTGGGTGAACACGCCTTCGCCTTCATCCATGCGGATGAACCACTGCGCGGCTGCGCGGTAGATCACCGGCGTCTTGTGCCGCCAGCAGTGCGGGTAGCTGTGCTGGATGTCGGTGGTGTTGAGGATGCGGCCGGCTGCTCGCAGCGTGTCGATGATGGTCGGGATGGCCTTCCAGATGTGCTGCCCACCGAAGAGCGGGAAGTCTGGTGCGTAGACGCCGCTGCCCTGCACAGGGTTCAGGATGTCGTTCAGGGCCATGCCGTGGGCACGACAGGAATTGAAGTCATCCAAGCCGTAGGCGGGCGAGGAATGCACGATACCGGTGCCGTCGTCGGCCGTGGCGTAATCGGCCAGGTACACCGGGCTGTAGCGGTCGTAGCCTGCATCGGTTTCGGCCAGCGGGTGTTTGAAGCGGATGCCGCCGAGCTTTTCACCGAGCGTGGTGGCCAGGACCTTGCCTGGCAACGCCCAGCGTTCCAGGCACTTGTCCACGAGCGAGGTGGCCATCATCAGCAGGCCACGCTCGGTCTGCACCAGTGCGTACTCCAGCGCGGGGTTGAGGTTCAGGGCCTGGTTGGCGGGAATGGTCCATGCGGTGGTGGTCCAGATCACGGCAAACGCCGGCTGCGCAAGCGCGGCCAAGCCAAAGGCCGCGGCGAGCTTCTCGGGTTCCGCGCAGGGGAAGGCCACATCCAGCGTGGTGCTCTTCTTGTCGGCGTATTCGATTTCGAATTCCGCCAGCGACGATCCGCAATCGAAGCACCAATACACGGGCTTCAGGCCGCGGTACACGAAGCCGCGCTCCATCACGCGCTTGAAGGCGCGGATCTGCGAGGCCTCGTTGGACGGGTCCATGGTGGCGTAGCGGTGCTCCCAATCGCCCAGCACGCCCAGGCGCTTGAAGTCCACCATCTGCTGCGCAATCTGTTCGGTGGCGTAGGCGCGGCTCTTGGCCTGCATGTCGTCACGGCTCAGGCTGCGGCCATGCTTTTTCTCAATGGCGTTTTCAATGGGCAGGCCGTGGCAATCCCAACCCGGCACGTACTGCGCGTCAAACCCAGCCAGTTGGCGTGCCTTGACGATCATGTCCTTGAGGATCTTGTTGGCCGCATGGCCCATGTGGATCTGCCCATTGGCATAGGGTGGGCCGTCGTGCAGCACGAACAAGGGTTGGCCGCAGCGGGCGTCACGCAGGCGCCGGTAACGGCCCTCTTGTTCCCACTGGGCAATCCAGGCCGGTTCGCGCTTGGGAAGGTCCCCTCGCATGGGGAAGGGGGTGTCGGGCAGGTTCAAACTGTGGCGATGGTCACCGCCGTCTGCACTGCCGGCGGCGCTGCCGCTTTGATTCTGATCGTTCATGGGTTCCATCGGGCTGTGGCCTCGAGCAAGGCGCACCGGGTACAGGTTCTGGCCAGCCGGGATCAACAACCCGGTGGGGATAGGCGCGAGCAGCAGAGGCTGCTCAAGGGCGTTGGGTGCCGCAGGCCACAGCATGAGGCCTCGGGGCGCCGTCTCGGCCCGCGGGGGCGGGCCGTGCCCTCAAGGGCGAATTCGGTCGCGTGTCGTTTGGCGCCGGGTGCTGGCACCATGAGGCTCCAGACCCAGCGACCGGTTCAAGCGGTTCAGCCGGGTCGGCAGGAGCGAAACCAAGCCATGAGGCCCCAAAAATTGCATGCCCACAGTGTACCGCCAGGCCTCGGCACCGCCTTGTGGCGGGTTTGGCTGCTGCCGCACGCCGGCGGTGTGGGCCGGCGTTCGCAGGCCGGGGCAGGCGGGTGCCGCAACCTGTTGCCGGCGTTGGCCGTGGCCTTGGCGGCCTGCCTGCTGGGCGCAACCGGCGCCAGGGCCGAGGTCGCGCCGCTGGAGGGGAAGGGGGCCGAGGTCGGCCTGCGCCTGGGGGCGCTGGGCCTGTCCGTTTCGCAGCGTCCGGCATTTGCAGGTGCCGCCAGCCTGGAAACCAGCGCCACGCCCAACTTTGTGCTGCACCACGGGCGGCTGACCTTGAGCAATGGAGGCCCCCTGGCCAGCCGGGTGGGCGAGCCGGCCGAGGCAGGTTTGGCCGCCGAGGTCTTGGCCCAAGACCGGCTGAGCCTGCGGGTATCGCTGAACCTCGAGGCTGGGCGCCAGAGCAGCCGCATTCCCCATTTGCGTGGCCTGCATGACATCCCGCCCCATGTCCGGGGTCGCCTGCAATTGGCGTGGCGCTTGGCGCCGCGGTGGGAATTGATGGGCGTATGGCGGGGCGATCTCACCGACCGCGGCACCGGCAGCAGCGCCGAGGTGGTGGTGCTGCACGAGTGGCGGCCCGCGGTTCAAGAGGCCCACCCGTGGCGGGTGTCGGCAGGTTGGGCTGCGCAATGGCGTGACACCCGACAAGCGAACCTGGTGCATGGCGTCAGCCTGCAGGATGCATCACGCTCGGCGTTTGCCGCTTATCAGTTGGATGCCGGATGGACCGATGCTCGGCTGTTCGCCCACGCGCGGCGTGAGCTCGGTGGGCAGTGGGTGGCCTATGCTTCGGCCGCACACGAGACCCTGCTTCAAGAAGCGGCGCGCAGCCCCATCACCCAGCGGGTCCGATCGTTCAGCCTCTCCCTGGGCCTGGGCCGGCGCTTCTAGCGCGAGCCTTGCACCAACAACCAGGCGCGCGCATCCTCAACGTCTTGCGCGATGCCACGCTCCAAGGCCTGCAGGGATTCATAGCGGCGCTCGTCGTGCAGCTTGTGCAACAGGTCCACGCCCACCACCCGTCCGTAGCCGGCGTGCAGTGCCAGCGGCCAGTCCAGGCAGTGAACCTCCAGCAGCACCCGCCCCGCGTCTTCCACGCTCGGGCGCACGCCCAGGCTGGCCACACCGGGTAGCGGATGTGGCGTCAGACCATGCACCTGCACCACGAAGATGCCCATGGCCGCGGGCTTGGCGTGCGTCACCCGCAGGTTCAGGGTTCGAAAGCCATCGTCGCGGCCAGGCGCACTGGCACCCAGTTGGCGCCCCAGTTGGCGGCCGCGCACCACATGACCGCTGATGCGGTAGGGACGCCCCAGCAGCGCCGCGGCCTGGGTCAAATCGCCATCGGCCAGGGCTTGGCGCACGGCAGAGCTGGAAACCCGCAGCCCATGCACCTCATAGCTCATCATCCGCGCCACATCCAGCCCGCGGGCGCTGCCATGGCTGTCGAGCAGTGCGTAGTCGCCGGCGCGCTTGGCCCCAAATCGAAAGTCGTCACCCACCAACAGGTAGCGCGTTTGCAGATCCTGCAAGAGCATGCGGTCGATGAACTCCGTGGCGCTGAGCGATGCCATGCGTTCGTCGAAGCGGGCCACCACCACCTCATCGATGCCACAGCGGTGCAGGGCCACCAGCTTGTCCCGCAGCGAACCGACACGCGAGGGTGCCTGTTCAGGCTGTCCTGTGCGGCGGGCGAAGTAGTCGCGCGGGTTGGGCTCGAAGGTCATGACACAGGCCGGCAGCCCACGCTGACGCGCTTCGCTGCACAGCAGCGCCAACATGGCCTGATGGCCTCTGTGCACGCCATCGAAGTTGCCAATCGTCAGGGCACAGGGTCCACCGGCCTGGGGGCGGCGGGCGCGAAAAACCTTCATGTCGGCATTATCCGGGCATGCACCCCACGAACGCCGGGCCTTGGCCAGGGCGATAGACTGCACGTTTTCGCACGCGAGCGCGCATGTCTTCATCTCCCTTGATCGTCGGCCTGGGGGGCACCCCACGCAATGGGTCGACCACCGAACGCTGCCTGCGATTGGCCTTGGACCACGCCCAGACCTTGGGGTGCCGCACCCTCTTGTTGTCGGGCCCCGATCTGCCGCGGGACATTTACGAATTTGACGCCTCCCAGCGCAGCCCGCAGGCCCTGGCTCTGGTCCAGGCCTTGCGCGAGGCCGATGGCCTGATCTTGGCTTCGCCTTCCTATCACGGGTCGATGTCAGGCTTGTTGAAGAACGCGCTGGACTATGCCGAGGACCTGCGGCAAGACCGCCGCGTGTACCTGCAAGACCGCGCCGTGGGCTGCATCGTGTGCGCTGAAGGAGCCCAAGCCCTGGGCTCGACCCTGATGGCCCTGCGCTCTGTCGTGCACGCCCTGAGGGCTTGGCCCACGCCCTATGGTGCGGCAGTGCACACCGCAGTGCGGCCTTTTGATGAGCAGGGGCGCGTGGTCGATGAGGCCGTGCGCTTGGCCTGCCACACCGTGGCCGAAGAGGTGGTGTCCTTCGCGCGCCGCTAGTCCAAGCGAACCGAGGCGCGCAGCGCCGATTCCTCTTCGGGCGTGAGCCAACGCCACTGGCCTGGTGCCAGCTTCGGGTCCAAGTCCAGTGTGCCCATGCGCAAACGGTGCAGCGCATCCACGCGGTTGCCCACGGCTGCCACCATGCGCTTGACTTGGTGGTATCGGCCCTCGCCCAGGGTCAAGAGGACCGTATGGGCTTGGGCCTCTTCCAGGGCTTGCACCGCCAGCGCTTGCACCGCTTGGGGGTCGTCGTCCAACACCACACCGTCCAACAGCCGTTGCGTGGCATCGGCCACCCAGGCATGCCGGCAGCTCACCTGGTACACCTTGGGGGCGTGCCACTTCGGAGAGGTCAGCCGGTGGTTGAGCTCGCCATCATCGGTCAGCAGCAGCAGCCCGGTGGTGTCTTCGTCCAGACGCCCGATGGGTTGCAGCCCTCGCAGGCGCAAGGGCGTGGGCAAGAGGCTCATCACGCTGGGGTGGTGGCGCGGCTTGAGCGAGCATTCGTGTCCTGCGGGCTTGTGCAGCATCACCACCGCCCGCTCACGGTAGGGCCAAGCCTTGCCGTCGACTTCGAAGACCCAGTCCTGGGGTTCGGCTTGCGGCAACAGCTCACCCAAGGGCAGGTCGGGGTCTTCCACCACCACGCCGCCCACGGCCACGCGGCCCAGGCGCACCAAGCCCCGGCACTCCCGCCGGCTGCCAAAGCCCTGCGCATGCAGGGCATCTTCGAGGCTCAGGGCGCCCCGCCCAGCTGCGCGTTTGTTGCGCTTCAGGCGAACACCCCGGCGCTGTCCTGCATGCGCTGGCTCACCTGCCCTAGGTGGTGTGCGGTGTCGCCCCAGGCCATCTCGATCAGGGTCAGGCGCTTGAAGTCGTGGCTGGCGCTGTACTCATCCGTCACACCAATGCCGCCATGCAATTGAATGCATTGCTGGCCCACAAAACGAACGCTGTGGTTGATCTGCACCTTGGCCTGGCTCAAAGCCCGGCGGCGCTGCGCCACGGGCTCGCCCAACTTAAGTGTGGCGTAGTAGCTCATGGAGCGGCCCAACTCCAGCTGCATCTTCACATCGGCCACGCGGTGGCGCAGCGCCTGAAAGCTCGCCAAGGCCGTGCCAAATTGCTTGCGGGTGTTCAGATAGTCGACCGTCGTGGCCACCAGCCGGTCCATCACCCCCACCGCCTCAGCGGCCACAGCGGCGATGCCGATGTCCTGGGCCCACTCCAGGCCAGCCAGCCCATCCCGGGTGATCAGCGTGGCGGAGGCTTGCTCCAGCTTGAGCTCAGCGGCGCGCGCGCCATCTTGCGTGGGGTAGCCCTGAACCTGCAGGCCTGTTGCGGCGCGCTCGACCAGGAAGAGGGCGATTGAACCGT
>RGEP01000109.1 GCA_009918225.1 Betaproteobacteria bacterium
GCCAGCACCTGGGTGATCAGCCGGCCTTCGAAGCCGGCAACCTCGCCAAGTTGCTCACGCGCGTCAAGCGGGGCTTCATTCGGGTGGAAGCCGATGAGGTGACCTATCCCGCCCACATCCTGCTTCGCTATGGCATCGAGCGCGCCTTGGTCGAGGGTGAAATCCAAGCCGATGACATCCCGGCCCTGTGGGACGAGCAGATGCGCGAGCTGCTGCACCTGGACACGCGCGGCAACTTCCGCGATGGTCCTTTGCAGGATGTGCACTGGCCCGAGGGCCTGTTCGGCTACTTCCCCTGCTACACCCTGGGCGCGATGTATGCCGCCCAGTGGTTCTCCGCCATGCGCCGTGAGATACCCGACCTGGATGCGCACATCACCCGCGGCGAGTTGTCACCGGTCTTCAACTGGCTCAGAGAACGCATCTGGAGCCAAGGCAGCCGTTGGACCACCGACGAACTGTGCCGCCGTGCCAGCGGCGAGCCCCTGAACCCGGCGCACTTTCGGCGCCACTTGGAAAGCCGCTACCGGTGATGCCGTCCTGGGCATCGCTGTTGGGCAGGCTGGCGGGCTGGCGTCCGTTGTGGCCGGTTATCAACGAAGAGCGCATCGGCTTGCTGTGCTTTGAAGCGGCACAGGCGGTGTCCTTGCTGTCCGCGGGTCAGCCGCTGCGTGCCGAGTTGTTCGGGCCAGGCGGCACACCGCTGGCCACCCTGGACCTCAGCGACAGCGCGTTGCGCCAGCATGGCCTGCGGGTGCATCGATACCAGCTGCAGGCCGGGCCACACGAGCTGCGCCTGCAGTCTGGCCGTCTGCGCTGGCGGGTACGCTGGCAGGCCCCCACCTTGAGCCCTGGCCAAGCGCTTGTGGGGCAAGCGTGCACCCGGCATGGCACCCCGCTGTTGTTCAGCGCGCCCTGCGATGCATCGCACTACCCCTACGAAGACGAATCCCTGCGGCCGTGGTTTGACCAGCCCGATGCCGCACAGCGGGTTCAAAGGCAGCTCGAGCAGGGATTGGTGGACGAGGCCACGGCTGCGCAATGGCTGCACTTCATCGAGCACGGGTATCTGGAGATCGAACAGGCTTTCGACCCGGCTTTGCTTGAACAGGTGAACACGCAAGTTGACCAAGCCGCGGCCGCCGGACATCAGGGCTATGTGATGGGCAGCAGCCAGCGTTTGGAGCAACTGCACCGGCCGGAAGGTCCCATGCGCCGCCTCTGGCTGCAACCGCATGCGCGCCGGATCGTGGAGGGCCTGTTCGGCTCGGGCACTGCCCGGCCCGCTCAGACCCTGGCCTTCTTGTATGGCAGTCAACAGGATGCGCACCAAGACACCATTCACCTCACGCCGTTTCCAGCAGGCTTCATGTGTGGTCTGTGGATCGCCCTGCAAGATGTGCAGCCCGGCAGTGGCGAATTGGTGGTGTACCCGGGTTCCCACCGCACCCCGCGCCTGCGCATGCACGAGCAGGGGTGCGCCAAGGTGGTGAACCAGGATTGGAGCGAGTTCGGCCGCCGCATGGTGCCGGTGTGGGGGCAATGGGCCGCCGCACGCGAGCCGGTGGTCTACCGACCCAAGAAGGGTTCGGCGCTCATCTGGCACGAAAACCTGCTGCACGCTGGCAGCGCCCGCCAGTTCCCCGAGCTCACCCGCCGCTCGGTGGTCATCCACTACTACAACGACGACACCATCGCCTACAGCGACTCCACCGGTGAACCCGCCATGGCCGCGACTCGCCAGGAGCTGGGCCTGGCAGGCTAAAGGCCCTCAGGACGGAGCGCGGTGGCCATCAGCCCTGGCCCATTGGGGCTGCACGGGGCCAGCTGACTCAAGCCGAAGGTGCAGCCGGCGGTGTCGTCTGGGCATCGCCCAGGTAGTAGCTGCGCAGGGGCTTGAGCGTTTCGTCGTCGAGTTCGTACACCAGCGGAATGCCGTTGGGAATGTTCACCCCCACGATGGCTTGGGCAGGGCAGCACGCGCGACACCGTGTCTTTCAGGCACTCGGTCAGTGGAACCTGCTCAGGTGCCAGGTGTGCGTAGCGCGGGTCGTGCCGTTGGCCACGGGGGTCTTCGGCGGTCAGAGAAGGCGGCGGGACGTCGTAGCTGCGCCGCCAGATCAGCACCTGTTCATCCCCGTACTGCCGGGCCATGTCGGCCTTGTTCAAGCCTTGCAAGCCGCCGTAGTGGCGCTCATTGAGCCGCCAGTCGTGTTGCACCGGCAGCCAGGTGCGCTCCATGGCGTCCAGGCAATGCCACAGGGTCCAGATCGCCCGCTTGAGCACCGAGGTGTAGGCCACATCAAAGTCGTAGCCCGCTTCCCGCAGCAATCGCCCGGCCTGTTGGGCCTGGGCCACGCCGGTGGGGGTCAGGGGCACATCTGTCCAGCCGGTGAATCGGTTCTCAAGGTTCCACGTCGATTCCCCGTGGCGGATCAGGACAAGCTTCTTCATCCAGGGAATTTTATAATCTGCGGTTTTTCGCGGACGCCCTCCTCATGCTCGAATTTCTGATCGACAACATCGTGCTGGTCATGGCAGCGCTCACCTCCGGTGGCCTGTTGCTGTGGCCTGCCCTGCAGGGCGCACAAGGAGGAGGGCAAGCCGTCTCGGTGCCTGAGGCGGTGCGCCTCATCAACCGCGAGAAGGGCGTGCTCGTGGACATTCGCGACGCCGCGACCTACGCAGCTGGCCACGCAACCGGATCGCGCCACGTGCCCCTGGACCAGCTGTCGCAGTCGCCCGTGCCCGCGGCGCTGCCCAGCAACAAGTCGCTGCCGGTGCTCTTGCTCTGCGACAGCGGCGTCAAGGCTTCCAAAGCCACCACCCTGCTGCGCAAGGGGGGCTACGAGCGTGCCTTCACGGTGCAAGGGGGCATGGCCGCCTGGCGCGAAGCCCAGATGCCGGTCGACAAGACGGCCGCCTGACCCTCAGGCCTGCAAAGTTTTCGCAGGCCCGACACAATTCGGCATCCAACTGCCGAGTTCCTTATGCCCGCCGTCAAGATGTACACCACCCAGGTCTGCCCCTACTGCCAGCGGGCCAAGGCCCTGCTCAAGCAGCGCGGCGTGGAGGCGATCGAAGAAATTCGCATCGATCTGGACCCCGCCCAGCGCGAGCACATGATGAACATCACCGGCCGGCGCACGGTGCCGCAGATCTTCATCGGTGAGACCCATGTCGGCGGCTGCGACGACCTCGTGGCGCTGGACCAGCGCGGCGGCCTTGCGCCCCTGCTGGGCCAGGCCGCCTAAGGCGCCGCCCGCCGGCCCATAATCCAACCCGTGGGCCGCGGCTGTTGCCGAGGCCCTCGACCCCGGCCGGCGCCTTGTTGCCGGCCGATTCCTTTTTGAGAACCGCACCATGTCCGACCAGAACCCCGACACCGGCGCTGCCGATGCCAACCCTGTGTTTCAAATTCAGCGCCTGTACCTGAAGGACTTGTCGCTGGAGCAGCCCAACTCGCCCCAGATCCTGGGCGAGGCCATCCAGCCCGAAGTGGACATCGCCTTGGCGGTGTCGGCCGAGCCGGTGGTGGAAGGCATCTTCGAGGTCTGTGTCACCGCCACGGTCACCGCCAAGTCGGGCGAGCGCACCGTGTTCCTGATCGAAGCCAAGCAGGCGGGCATCTTCGAGTTGCGCAACATCGCGGCCGACCAAATGCAGCTGATCCTGGGGGTGGCCTGCCCCACCATGGTCTATCCCTACCTGCGGGCCATCGTCTCTGACGTCTGCACCCGCGCGGGCTTCCCGCCGGTGCTGTTGACCGAGGTGAACTTCCAGGCCATGTACGAAGCGCAGCAACAGCAGATGGCCGCGGGCCAAATCAACTGAGGTCACGCGCCGGCCTGGAGCCTGATTCAGTCGGCCACCCCCTCAGAGCCCGCACGCGCCCATGAAGATCTCGGTACTTGGAGCCGGCGCTTGGGGAACGGCTCTTTCCCTGCAAGCCGCGGCGCGGCACGACGTTCTGCTTTGGGCGCGCGATGCCCAGCAGGCCGGGCGCATGCAGCAGCACCGCTGCAACGAACGCTACCTGCCCGGCGTGCTGCTGCCGCCGGGCTTGGCCATCACCCACGACCTGAACGCGGCCCTGGCGCATGCCGAGCAGGGCCTAGCCGTGGTGGGCACGCCCATGTCGGGCCTGCGCGACATGCTGCAAGCCCTGAAGCCGAGCACGCCCGTGCTGTGGTTGTGCAAAGGGCTGGAAGCGGGCTCGGGCCTGATCGGGCACGAATTGGCAGCCCAGGTGCGCCCTGGCGGGCGCAACGGCGTGCTGTCGGGCCCCAGTTTTGCCACCGAAGTGGCGCGTGCCCAGCCCACGGCCTTGGTGGCCGCCAGCCATGATCCCGCTGTGCTCGACCGCGCCGTGGCCGCGTTTCATGCCGACGCGCTGCGCATCTACACCAGTGCCGACCCGGTGGGGGTAGAGGTGGGCGGCGCGGTCAAGAACGTCATGGCCATTGCCACCGGCGTGTGTGATGGCTTGGGCCTCGGGCTCAACGCCCGCGCGGCCCTGATCACGCGGGGCCTGGCCGAGATCACCCGCCTGGGCTTGGCCCTGGGCGCACGGGCAGAAACCTTTATGGGTCTGTCCGGCTTGGGCGACCTGGTGCTCACCGCCACGGGCGACCTGTCGCGCAACCGGCGCGTGGGCCTGGCCCTGGCGCGTGGGCAGCAGCCCGGTGACATCCTGGCTGAACTGGGACATGTCAGCGAGGGCGTGTACAGCGCCAAGACCATTGCGCAGCGGGCCCAAGCCCTGGGGGTGTCCATGCCCATCACGGATGCGGTGGTGGGTCTGCTCGAAGGTCGGCTGACGCCGGCTCAGGGTGTGCAGCATCTGTTG
The DNA here is from genome assembly GCA_009918225.1 of Betaproteobacteria bacterium. Taxonomy (GTDB): domain Bacteria; phylum Pseudomonadota; class Gammaproteobacteria; order Burkholderiales; family Burkholderiaceae_C; genus RFTU01. The sequence continues at coordinate 4,850 of RGEP01000109.1, forward strand.
CAGCGCGAAGCCAAGCCTGAGGGCTGAAGGAAGGCCAGGGCCAGGGCGGGCCGCATGGCTCAGCGGCTGCCGAAGCCTGCCGATGCGCAAGGGCGCACCCAGCCACTACACCCCGCCGTTACACCCCGCCCGCAAAGCCCAGCTGGCGCCAGCCCTCGTACACCGTCACCGCCACCGCATTGCTCAGGTTCAGGCTGCGCTGCCCCGGCCGCATGGGCAAACGGATGCGCTGCTGAGGCCCAAACTGCGCCGTGATGTCGGCGGGCAGGCCAGCCGTTTCGCATCCGAACACCATCCAGTCCCCTGCTTGCCACTGCACAGACGACAACAGCGTCTGGGCTTTGCTGCTCAGGGCGAAGCAGCGGGCCGGGTCGGGCCGCTGGGTTTGCAAGAAGGCGTCCCAAGAGGCGTGGCGCTGCACCCGCGCAGTCTCGTGGTAATCCAACCCGGCACGGCGCAGCAGCTTGCTGTCCATCGAAAAGCCCAGGGGCTCAATGAGGTGCAGTTCGCAGCCGCTGTTGGCGGCCAGACGGATCACATTGCCGGTATTGGGCGGGATCTCGGGATGCACCAAAACGATGTTGAACATGGCGGCGGATTGTGGGGCAAGCCGCCTCAGGAGGGCCCTTCCTCGGGGGCGGGCGTACGGGCAAATGCCCAAACCTCTACCCCGGCCGCTCCGCCGGCCAACAAGGCACTCGCGGCCTCTGCCGCGGTGGCTCCGGTGGTGAGCACATCGTCCACCAGGGCCACCCTTTGGCCGGCCACCCAGGTCCGCCCTTGTGGGCTGAGCTGGAACACCCCGCGCAGCCGCTGCAGCCGAGCCGCCCGGTCCTGCTCGGCCTGCCCGGCCAGGTGCACCGAGCGGGTCAGGGCATCGGCGCGGGCCTTTAGGCCCAGCCGCAGGGCCAAGCGCCGCGCCAGTTCCCAGGCCTGGTTGTAGCCCCGCTGGGCCAGCCGTTCGCGCGACAGAGGAACCGGCACCAGGCGCATCGGTGGATCGTGGGCCAGCGGCCCAGGCCCTGAGCGCTCCAGAGGGCTGATGTGCGGCTGCAGGGTCTGCGCCATCAACAGGGCCATCGCGGCCGCACAGTCCGGGCGGGCGCCAAACTTGAACTGCATCAGCACGCGGTCCCAAGGGTGGGCATAGTCGACCGCCACCCGCACCGCGCCATGCTTGGGCGGATCGCGTTCGCAGGCTGCACAGCGCGGTACACCCAAGGCCAAGCGCAGGCCGCAAGCTGGGCAGCGGGGGCGGGTGCTCGGCACTGCCGGCCCACCGTGCACGTGCAGGCACGCCGCGCAAAGGGCTTGGTGGTCCCAAGCGCTGCACAAGAGGCAGCGGCGTGGCCAGCCCA
>RGEP01000110.1 GCA_009918225.1 Betaproteobacteria bacterium
CAGTGGCCGACTGGCGAAATAGGCATCGGACTCGGATGCGCTCACCTTTTCAACCCGCCCCTCAATGCGAACCACACGCTCCAGTTCCACCCAGTGGAACTGCAGGGCGGCATGGGGATGCTGGGCCAGCTCCTGGCCTTTTCGGCTTTCGTAATTGGTGTACCAGACGATGCCCCGGTGGTCGCAGCCCTTGATCAGCACCACGCGGGTAGAGGGGCGCCCATCCGGGCCAACGGTGGCCAGGGTCATGGCATTGGGCTCGGGCAGTTCGGCCTTCAAGGCTTCTTGCAGCCAGCGCTCAAACTGGTGCAGCGGATGGGCCTCGGAAGCCGACTCGTCAAGTGCTGCCCGTTCGTACGATTTGCGCAGGTCTTCCAGCTTCATGGCGCTCAGGATACGGCATGCCGGGCCTATGGCGTTCTCGGTCGTCCTGCGGCATCTCGGCTTGGGGCTCTTTTCTTGGGGTTCCTCATTAGGTAGAGCTCCGATTGCACGCAAGCCCAAGGCGGAGGATTCTCATCTCCTGAGCGCCAGCACCTGTCAAGCTGTTCCACCATGCAAGCCCCACAACCCACCGTCATCGTGCTCGGCGCTGGCCGCGGCAGCCGCTATCGGGGCAGTGGCCACAAGCTGGAGCGCCGCCTGGGCGAGCACAGCCTCTTTGGCTGCACCCTCGGGCAGGTCTTGGCCACGGGGCTGCGAGTCAAGGTCGTGACCACCGAGCCCTTGCTGCCCATCGTTTTGCCGCAGGTTGCTCGGCGCGATGTGTTGGTCTTGCCCGACCCCGAGAGCGACCAACGCCTGGGCATGGGTTACTCGATTGCCACGGGGGTGCGGTCCTCACTGGACGCGGCCGGCTGGCTCGTGCTGCCCGCTGACATGCCCCTGGTGCGCTCTGAGACCATCTTGCGTTTGGCGCAGGCCTTGCCACGGCACACCCTGGTCTACCCCCAGTACCAGGGGCGCCGCGGCCATCCGGTGGGCTTCTCAGGGGAATTGGCCTCGGAACTGGTGCGATTGACCGGTGACGAAGGCGCGCGGCGCGTGGTGGCACGCTACCCCGGGCATGCGATCGACGTTGAGGACGCGGGCGTGCTCCAGGACTTCGACACCGAAGACGACTTCCGCCAATGGGATGGGCAGCACGCAGACTTGTGCTGACGATGTAACCAAGTTACATCATAATCAAGCGACTAGTTACATCGCTTGAAGGCCGTGCCTGTGCCGGCCGCCTGCCATCCATGAGCACTGAAACCGCTTCGACGCCTTCTTCAGAACTGCACCCCACCGTGCGCCGGGTGACCGAGCGCATTGCACAGCGCAGCGCGCCCACCCGGCAGGCCTACCTGGCCCTGTGCGACCGCATGGCGTCGCGGCCGCGGGGTGCTGACCGCATGGGCTGCGCCAATGTGGCCCATGCCTTCGCGGCCTTGCCCGGTGCCGACAAGTTTCGCGTGGTGGCGCAAAAGGCGCCGCATCTGGCCGTGGTCACGGCCTACAACGACATGCTGTCGGCGCATCAGCCCTATGAAGGCTACCCCGAGGCCCTGAGGGCCTCGGCCCGGGCGCAGGGCGCCACCTTGCAGGTGGCCGGTGGCGTGCCCGCGATGTGCGATGGCGTGACCCAGGGCGAGCCGGGCATGGAGCTCAGCCTCTTTTCCCGTGACACCATCGCCCGCGCCACTGCTGTGGCCCTCAGCCACGAACCGGGTGCGGCCTTTGTGCACCCGCACGATGGCCTGCGCAAGGCGTTGACCGAAGCCGCGGTGGGCACGGTGCTTCAGGCGCGGGCCGGTCAAGCGGGCCACGCCCCCATGGGGCGCGTGGTCGACGAGCGCTGTATCGTCAACGCCATGGTGGCCCTGATGGCCACGGGGGGCTCCACCAATCACCTCATCCACTGGGTGGCGGTGGCGCGCGCAGCCGGTATCGCCATCGACTGGAGCGACTTCGATGAACTGTCAACCGTGGTGCCGCTGCTGGCGCGTGTCTACCCCAATGGCGCCGCAGATGTGAACCAGTTTCAGGCCGCCGGTGGGCCGGCCTATGTGATTCGGGAGTTGCTGCACGCAGGTCTGATGCATGGCGATGTGCTGACCATGGACCCTCAAGGCCTAAGGGCCTACACCCGTGTGCCGCAGTGGCGTGGGCAGGCTGTGGCGTGGGGCGACTTGCCCGCCGCAGCCGGCCAGCCCAGCCCCGACCCCTCGGTCTTGCGCCCGGCTGCTGACCCGCATGCCCCCACGGGCGGGCTGCGCTTGCTCACAGGCCGCCTGGGCCGCGCGGTGATCAAGGTCTCGGCGGTTCCCGAAGACCGCCATGTGGTGCAGGCGCCGGCCATCGTCTTCGACAGCCAGGAGGCCTTGCAGCGCGCCTTCAAGGCCGGTGAGTTGGAGCGGGACTTCGTGGCCGTGGTCCGCTTTCAAGGGCCGCAGGCCAATGGCATGCCCGAGCTGCACAAGCTCACCCCGCCGCTGGCCGTCTTGCAAGGCAAAGGCTACCGCGTGGCCTTGGTGACCGATGGCCGCATGAGCGGAGCATCGGGCAAGGTGCCCTCGGCCATCCATGTGAGCCCCGAGGCCGCTGCCGGCGGCCCCTTGGCGAAGGTGCGCACCGGTGACCTCATCCGGCTCGATGCGGTACAGGGCACCCTGGACGTGCTTTTGGACGAGGCCACATGGCGGGCGCGTGAAGCCCAAGCGCCCGATGCAGCCTTTCACGAGGCGCACGGGCAGGGCATGGGCCGGGAGTTGTTCAAGGGCCTGCGCAGCCTGGTGCGCTCGGCCGAAGAGGGCGCGGTGACCGGGTGGTAAGCCAGCCGTGCCCAGCCACACCCCATCCCAACACCCTGCCGTAAATACAAACGTGAACACCACCGTGAACACCAACAGCCCCCTGGACACACTCGACTTGGCCTCTTATGGCCCGGTGATACCCGTCATCGTCATTCATGACTTGGCGCATGCGGTGCCCCTGGCTCGGGCCTTGGTGGCCGGTGGTGTGCGGGTGCTGGAAGTGACCCTGCGCACACCGGTGGCGTTGCAGGCCATGCAGGCTATGGCGGCTGAAGTGCCCGAGGCCATCGTGGGTGCCGGCACCTTGCGCACCCCGGCCGATGTCCAAGCCGCAAGCGCGGCGGGGTGCCGCTTCGGGGTCAGCCCCGGCTACACCAGCAGCCTGGGCCGGGCGTGTTCCGATGCCGGTCTGCCCTTGTTGCCCGGTGTGGCCACGGCCAGCGAAGTGATGGCCGCCTGCGATGAGGGCTTGCGCTTCCTGAAGTTTTTCCCCGCATCGGCGGCCGGCGGGGTGCCCTTGCTCAAGGCCTTGGCAGGCCCCTTCCCCGATGTCGTGTTTTGCCCCACAGGCGGCATCACGCCGCAAAACGCGCCTGAGTTTCTGGCTTTGCCTCAGGTCAAGGTGGTGGGGGGGTCTTGGCTCAGCCCAGCGTCCATGATGGAGGCCGGCGATTGGCAGGGCATCACCCGCTTGGCGCGGGCGGCTTCAGCTTTGGCGCGGGCTTGAGCCCGATGGTATGACCGGCTTATCGGCTTGTCGACGGGCTATTTGGCCGCCTGCTTGTCGATCCAAATCGCCAGGCCCTGGGCATTGAGCTCCACATCCAGGGCCAGCCAATCGTCGGCGGTCCCGTCTTGGATCAGCGCCTCGTTCACCCCATGGCGCCGCAGGTCCTGCAGCAGGCAGTCGCGCAGGGCTGTCTTGTAGGCTTGGTGCCGGGGTTCAGACCGCAAGCGGGCATGCTCGTGGCCAATGGCCACCATCTCATCGATCAGGCGAAGCAAACGCCGCGCATGCACCCGAGGCTGCTCCACCCGGCTGTAATGGGTCAGGTACATGGCCTGCGGGTCTGATTCGATCAAGCGGCCGATCGAATGCTTGAGGGCCTCCGGTTCAAACTGAACCGGCGTGGTCGTGGGCATGACCCAGGCCCCCGCCGCGGTGTCGAAGACCCGGTAGCTCAATCCAAAGGTGTCGCCGGTGAACCAGGCCCGGGTATGCCCGTCCCAAAGACAGTGGTGGTGACGGGCATGGCCTGGCGTGTCGATGAAGCGCAGCGCCCGGCCGTGCCAATCCAGTTGCAGGCCGTCATGGGTGGCCTGCACCCGTTCAGCCGGCACCGGAACCAAGCGCCCGTACGAGCGCTCCATTTCCTGCGCACCGTAGACGGCGGTGGCCCCCATGTACAAGGCCGTCGGGTCGACCAGGTGCCGCGCACCGCGTTCGTGCACCAACACGGTGGCCTGTGGCAACTCGGCCATCAACAGACCCACGCCACCGGCGTGGTCCAGGTGCACATGGGTCGGGATCACATGGTCGACCGCGCTGCGCGCCAGGCCCAGCGCTTGCAGTGCCTGCAAGAGCCGCGGCACGCTGTAGTTGGTGCCGGTGTCCACGAAGGCCGCACGGCCCTGCTGCACGATCAGGTAGGCCGCGTCGAAGCGTGGCCGGTTGAAGCCCGTGTCGATGGCGTACACGCCACCGCCCAGGGGCTCAATGAAATCGGGCAGGGTGGGGTTCACGTGTGCAGGCCGCCTCAGCCTGCGCCACCAATCTGCAGCCACAGGCGCGCGATTTCAGCCGCACCTTCCTTGCCGCTCACGCCCTTGAGTGTGGCCGCTGCTTTGGCTTTGTTGCCGCTCTTGAGCTGGGCCAGACCCAAGCGCAGCTTGGCGTCGTCGGGCCGCTTGAGCCCACCCATGGCGATGGCCTTTTCCAACAGGGGAATGCCGGTGTCGAGCTTGTTCAGGCCGATCAGGCCCACGGCAATCTTGGCCAGCTGGTTGCCATCCTTGGCCGCCTGGGCTTCATCCAAGCCGGCGCTCAAGCTCTTGCCGCCTTCAGCGATCTTCTTGTCGGCCAGCCCAAAGCCTTGGCGGCATAGCCGCGGTCCATGATGGCTTTGGCTTCGGCGGGTTGATCGGCCTGCAGGGCCAGCTGGGCCATTTCGAAATACTCATCGGCCTTGGTGATGAGGCCCTGGGTCAACTTCAGGCGCATCACATCCAAAGCAAAGCGCTCCGAGAAACCCGGCTTGCGCTGCAGACGACCCAGGTAGGCGTTGATGTAATCCTTCTTGGGGTAGTAGGCCACCAGCTTTTCCAGCGTGCTGATGTTGCCGCCGTTGTTGCCGGTGCGCAGGTACGCATCGGCCAGGCGCAGCAGGTCATCTTCGGCGGGCTTGCGTCCAGCTTCTTCCGCGGCTGCCACGGTGGCGGCGGTGTCTTTGGCGATGGCGTTGTAGTCACCGCTGGCGCCTTGGAGGTAGGCCTGCAGCTGCTTGGTGGTGGCGCTGCTGTAGCCACCGGCTGTGGCCTTCTTCAGCCAATCGGCTGCGGCGGCATTGTTCTTGCCCTGTGCGTGGGCCGAGGCCAACTGCTCGGCAATCTGGTTTTGCTCGGTGCCGCTGACCCTGGGGTAGACCGCCTCCAGGGCGCTGATGGCTGTGGTGTTGTCACCGGCGCGCTGCGCGGCTGCGGCTTTCATGCGGTTGACGGTGAGCGCTTCAGCCGGTGTCAGGCCGGCCACGGCCTCAGCCTCGCGGACCTTGGCCAAGGCCTCCTTGCCTTTGCCTGCCTTGAGCAGTTCGCTGGCTGCTTGCAAGGGGCGGCCCACTTCGGCCCGTACCGTGTCGGCGTAAACAGGGCTGTGCAGCAGGGCCATCAGGGCGGAGGCCGCCATCAGGTGGCGCAGGGGGCTGGAAGACTTGTGCATGTGAAGGCTCGAGGGGTGAACGTGTCAGAGAAAAAGCCGACGATGCACAGCATCATCGGCTTTTGATGTGAAAGCGATGCAGCGGCCCGTCAGTTCATGAACTGCTCGTTGCCGACCAAGCCGATCTTGGTCACACCCAGCCGTTGCGCGCTGGCCATCACCATGGCCACGTAGCGGTAGGTGACCAGCTTGTTCGGCCGCAGGTGCACCTCAGGTTGGTCCGGCATGGCCGCCACCTGTTGCAAACGTGCTTCCAGGTCGTCGCGGTCGGCCACGATCTGGCCGTTCCAGCCGATGGTGCCGTCAAAGTCCACATCGATGCGGATGATCTCCGGCGGCTTGGGAGGCGGCGGCGCGTTGTTGGGCACCGGCATGTTCATCTTCACCGCATGCGTTTGCACGGGGATGGTGATGATGAACA
>RGEP01000012.1 GCA_009918225.1 Betaproteobacteria bacterium
CTTCCACACGCAGGACGCTCAGGACACCCAGGACGGCCAGTAAGGCCATGGGCGGCCATCGCGTCGACCACACGGCTGAACCCGCCAACCGCGTGGTGTTGGTGGGGGTCGACCTCGGGCCGGATTCGCCCTTTGAAGCCAGCCTCGATGAACTGGCCCAACTCGCCGAATCCGCCGGTGACCGCCCGGTGGCCCGGCTCACGGCCAAGCGCCGCTCACCCGACCCCGCGCTGTTCGTGGGCAGTGGAAAGGCCGAGGAAATTAAGGTCATGGTCACCGACCAGGGGGCACACGGCGTGTTGTTCGACCAAGCCCTGTCGCCGGCCCAGCAGCGCAACCTCGAGCGTTACCTGGGTGTGCCCGTGGCCGACCGTACGGCCCTCATTCTGGAAATCTTCGCTCAACGCGCCCAGAGCCACGAGGGCAAGCTGCAGGTGGAGTTGGCACGGCTGCAGTACGTGTCCACGCGTTTGGTGCGCCGCTGGAGCCACCTTGAACGCCAGCAGGGTGGCATTGGCACCCGAGGTGGTCCTGGAGAAACCCAGATCGAACTGGACCGTCGGATGATTGGTGAGCGCATCAAGACCGTCACGGCGCGCTTGGAGAAGGTCAAGCGCCAGCGGGGCACCCAGCGGCGCTCACGGGAGCGATCCGGTGCTTTTCGTGTGTCCCTGGTGGGCTACACCAACGCGGGCAAGAGCACCTTGTTCAACGCCCTGGTAAAGGCGCGAACCTACGCAGCCGACCAGCTCTTTGCCACCTTGGATACCACCACCCGCTCCTTGTGGTTGGAACAGGCCGGACGTTCGGTCTCGCTGTCCGACACCGTGGGATTCATTCGCGACCTGCCGCACAAGCTGGTGGAAGCGTTTGAGGCCACGCTGCTGGAAGCGGCCGACGCCGACCTCTTGCTGCATGTGGTGGACGCGGCCAACCCGCAGGCCACCGAGCAGATCCATGAGGTGCAGCGCGTGCTGCAAGACATCGGCGCTGACAACGTGCCGCAGTTGATGGTGTTCAACAAGATTGATGCCCTGCAAGCCTCGCGCCAGCCTCGTCAGTTGGTCGATGAAATTGAGCGCGAAGGCGGCGTGCGCAGCCCCCGCGTTTTCGTGAGCGCCGTCTCAGGCCAAGGCCTCGATGAGCTGCGTGCGCTGATTGCCCAAGCCGCTGCAGCTGGTGCCCGGTCGAACCCGGTCGCGGCGCCAGACCCCCGATTTGAATCTGCACGATCGACCGACTGGTCGACCCTTTAGCCATGAACCTCTTTGCTCGACTCCGAGACCGCCTGCGCCGTGGGCAACTCATCTTCAACGAAGGCGGTCGCCCACAGGGCCCACCCGACCTCGACGAACTCTGGCGTGACTTCAACCGCAAGCTCTCGGGCTTGCTGTCCGGCAAAGGCGGGCGTGGCAGCGGTGGGGGCGAGGGCCCTGGTGCTTCGCCGCCTGAACTCAAGGGCGCCGGGATCGGCGCTGGCTTGATCGCTGCCGTGCTGGGCCTGATTTGGTTGGGCAGCGGCTTCTTCATCGTGCAAGAAGGCCAACAGGCTGTGGTGACGTCCTTTGGCAAGTACGGCTACACCGCAGACGCCGGTTTCCAGTGGCGCTTCCCCTATCCTTTCCAGGCGCATGAGACCGTACCGGTCACGCAGCTGCGATCACTGGAAGTGGGGCGCAGTGGGGTCGTGCAGGCCACGGGGCTGCGGGATTCGTCCATGCTGACGCAAGACGAGAACATCGTGGACATCCGCTTCACGGTGCAATATCGGCTTAAGGATGCGCGGGCTTATTTGTTCGAGAATCGCGGGCCCGATGAGGCGGTGATTCAGGCTTCTGAATCGGCGGTGCGTGAAATCGTGGGCCGCAGCAAGGTGGACCAGGTGCTGTACGAGCAGCGCGACGCCATCGCCGCGGACCTGGTCAAGTCGGTGCAGGCGCAACTCGACCGCTTGAACTCGGGCATCGTGGTGGCCAACATCAACGTGCAGAACGTTCAGGTGCCCGAACAGGTGCAGGCGGCCTTCAACGACGCCGTCAAGGCTGGGGCAGACCGTGACCGTTTGAAGAACGAAGGCCAGGCCTATGCCAGCGATGTGATCCCCAAGGCGCGCGGCACAGCGGCGCGCTTGTTGGAAGAGGCCGAGGGCTACCGCTCGCGCGTGGTGGCGCAGGCCGAGGGTGACTCGCAGCGCTTCAAGTCTGTCTTGACGGAGTACAAGAAGGCCCCCGCTGTCACCCGCGACCGGATGTACATCGAGACCATGCAGCAGGTGTACCAAAACGTCAGCAAGGTGATGATCGACAACAAGGCGAATTCAAGCCTGCTGTACCTGCCGTTGGACCGCATCCTGCAGCAGACGGTGCAGGCCAACCCCGGCACATCGGCTTCTGCAGCAGGCCCTTCAACGGCCTCGCCTGAAGTCAGCAACGCCACGGCACCTGCGCCGGTGGACACCCGCTCGCGCGAAGGCCAGCGCGGCCGCGACCGCGATTCGCGCTGAAGCCCGGAGGACTCAAGTCATGAACCGAATTGGAATGTGGTTGGCCGCCGGACTGGCTGTGCTGATGTTGGCCTCCTCGATGCTGTTTGTGGTGGACCAGCGCCAGGTGGGGGTGGTGTACGCGCTGGGTGAGATCAAGGAAGTCATCACCGAGCCTGGCCTGAAGTGGAAGATGCCGCCACCCCTGCAGAATGTGGTGTTCTTGGACAAGCGCATCCAGACCCTGGACAGCCCCGAGACCCGCCCCATCTTCACCGCCGAGAAAAAGAGCCTGATCATCGACTGGCTGGTGAAGTGGCGCATCGCCGAGCCGCGCCAGTTCATCCGCAACAACGGTGTGGACATGCGCAACCTTGAAAACCGCCTGTCTCCTGTGGTGCAGGCCGCCTTCAACGAAGAGATCACCAAGCGTACCGTCAGCGGTGTGTTGGCTGCCGACCGGGACAAGGTCATGAATGGCGTGCGCGAACGCCTGGCCGATGAGGCCAAGTCCTTCGGTATCGAGATCATCGATGTGCGAATCAAGCGGGTGGACTTCGTGGCCGACATCACCGACGCGGTGTACCGGCGCATGGAGTCCGAGCGCAAGCAGGTGGCCAATGAACTGCGTTCGCAGGGCTCGGCCGAGGGTGAAAAGATCCGCGCTGACGCCGACCGCCAACGCGAGGTCATCATCGCCGAAGCCTATCGCGATGCTCAGAAGATCAAGGGCGAGGGCGACGCCAAGGCCTCGGCCTTGTACGCCGACTCTTTCGGCCGCGATCCTCAGTTCGCGCAGTTCTACCGCAGCTTGGAAGCCTACCGTGCCACGTTCCGCAGCCGCAGCGATGTGATGGTGATGGACCCGTCCAGCGACTTCTTCAAAGCCATGCGCAGCAGCGGCTCGGGTGCCGCGCCGGCGCCCGCACGCTGACCGTCGTTGATGAGCGAGGCCTTGTGGGCCGCCCTGGCCTTGGTGTTGGTCATCGAGGGCCTGCTGCCCACCCTTAACCCGCAGATGTGGCGGCGCCTGTTCGAGCAGGCGCTGCAACTCTCGGATGGACAGATCCGCTTCATGGGCATGGCCAGTGTCGTGGGGGGCTTGGCCCTGTGGCACCTGCTGGCTTGAGGGTCAGTTCCGCGTACGGAAGCGGCCGGTAGAATCAGCGCTTTAAGCGCCCGCCCGATTCCCATGTCTTCTGCCTGGCTCCTGCCGGAGCACCTTGCCGATGTCCTGCCCTCGGAGGCCAAGCGCATCGAGGGCTTGCGCCGCGCCCTGACCGACGAGGCGCAGGCCTACGGCTACGAACTGGTGATGCCGCCCCTGTTGGAGCACTTGGACTCCCTTTTGTCGGGCACCGGGCGGACCCTCGGGCTGCAGACCTTCAAGCTGGTCGACCAGCTGTCGGGCCGTACCTTGGGCTTGCGCGCCGACACGACACCCCAGGTGGCGCGCATCGATGCACACCTGCTCAACCGCCCTGGCGTGGTGCGCTTGTGCTACTGCGGCCCGGTGGTGCACACGCGACCGGCGGGGCCCTGGTCCTCCCGGGAACCCCTGCAGTTTGGTGCCGAGCTTTATGGCCATCTGGGCCTGGAAGCCGACCTCGAAGTGCTGGAACTGGCCTTGGACGGTTTGAGGCAGGCCGGTGTCAAGGACGCGGTTTTGGATCTGGGAGACGCCCGCATCGCCAACGCCCTGGTGCAGGCGCTGGGCTTGGACACTGAGGCTCGTCCACCGCTCCTGGCCGCCCTGTCCGCCAAAGACGGCGGGGCCATGGCCGAGGCCCTGGCGGTTTTGCAGCCCACGGGTAAGGCGCTGCAGGCTTCGGCCGCGGCCGGCATCAAGCGGCTGCTGGGCCTATACGGGCCTGTGTCGGTGTTGGACAGGGCTGCCGAGGAGTTGCCCGCTTTGCCCCCGATCACCCAGGCTTTGGCTGACCTGCGCCGCATCGTGCGCCATGTTCAGGCCACCCATCCCGATGTGCGCATCGGGGTCGACCTGGCCGATCTCGGCGGCCAGGATTACTACAGCGGCATCCGGTTCAGCGTGATGGGCCTGTCCGCATCGCAGGTCTTGGCCAGCGGCGGCCGCTACGACCACGTGGGGCGCGTCTTCGGACGCGAGCGACCGGCCGTGGGTTTCAGCCTTGACCTCAAGGCCTTGTCTCAGGCGCTGCAGGCGGGTGCGCCGGCGCCAGTGCCGCGCCCGGCCATTCGTGCGCCATGGTCAGAAGACGCCGGCTTGCGTGCCGCGGTGCGGGCCTTGCGCTCCCGAGGGGAGACCGTGGTGTGCATCCTGCCAGGCCATGAGCATGAGGCTCAGGAATTTGCCTGTGATCGTGAACTCGTTCAAGTGGCTGGCCAGTGGGTGCTGCAGGCGCTCTAGCCCTTTTCTATTCCAATTCAAGACATGAACCAAGCACATACGGCGGGGCCCGCCAGCGGACACAACGTGGTCGTCGTGGGCACCCAGTGGGGCGACGAAGGCAAGGGCAAGGTGGTGGACTGGCTGACCGACCATGCCCAGGGTGTGGTGCGCTTCCAGGGCGGACACAACGCTGGCCACACCTTGGTGATCAAGGGGGTGAAGACGGCGCTGCAACTCATTCCCAGCGGCATCATGCGCGAAGGGGTCAAGTGCTACATCGGCAACGGTGTGGTGGTGGACCCGGCTCACCTTTTGTCGGAAATCCAGCGCCTGGAGAAGATAGGCCTGGAGGTCCGTTCGCGCCTGTTCATCAGCGAGTCCTGCCCCTTGATCCTGCCCTTCCATGTCGAGGTGGACAAGGCGCGCGAGTCTCTGCGCGAAAGCAGCGGTGCCGGCAAGATCGGCACCACCGGCAAGGGCATCGGCCCGGCCTATGAAGACAAGGTGGCGCGCCGAGCCTTGCGGGTGCAGGACCTCAAACACCCCCAGCGATTCGAAGCCAAATTGCGAGAGCTCCTGGCCCTGCACAACGCAGCTTTGCAAGGTGTTCTGGGCGGTCAGCCACTGGCCTTCGAGCCCATCTTCGAAAACGCCATGGCCATGGGTGAGCAGCTCAAGCCCATGATGGCCGATGTCGGCTATCTGATTCACCAAGCGGGTTTGCGCGGCGAGAACATCCTCTTTGAAGGTGCTCAGGGCACGCTGTTGGACATCGACCACGGTACCTATCCCTATGTGACGTCCAGCAACTGCGTGGCCGGCAACGCCGCTGCGGGTTCTGGGGTGGGACCCGACCGGCTGCACTACATCCTGGGCATTACCAAGGCCTATGCCACACGGGTCGGCTCAGGACCGTTTCCCACCGAGTTGGACATCGACAACCCCAGCTCGGTGGGGCATCACCTGAGCACCATCGGCCAGGAGCGAGGCACCGTCACCGGCCGCGCGCGCCGCTGCGGTTGGCTCGACGCGGCAGCCCTCAAGCGGTCAATCATCATCAACGGTGTTTCGGGTCTGTGCATCACCAAGCTCGATGTGTTGGACGGTCTGAAGGAAATCCTTGTTTGCACCGGCTACACCCTGAACGGTCGCCACTTGGATATCCTGCCGCTGGACGCCGATGACATCGCAGCCTGCCAGCCGGTGTACGAGTCTTGGCCGGGCTGGTCGGGTTCGACTGCGGGGCTGACCCAATGGGCGCAGTTGCCTGCCGAGGCACGGGCCTACTTGGAGCGCGTGCAGGCCGTGATCGGGGCCCCCATCGACATGGTCTCCACTGGGCCAGACCGCGACCACACCATCCTGCTTCGCCACCCGTTTCAGCGCTGAAGCGCTGCAGCACCTTGGGCGTGGCTACACTCGCTCTCTTTCCGGCACCACACGCCATTCCCGCCTGACCCGCAGCAAGGAAACCGCGCGATGCTCACCGATGACGGCAAACACCTCTATGTGTCCTGGGACGCCTACCACCGCCTGATCGAGAAGTTGGCGATTCAGGTCTGGCATTCCGGTTGGGCTTTTGATCAGATCCTGTGCCTGGCGCGTGGCGGCATGCGCCCGGGGGATGTGCTCTCCCGCGTATTCGACAAGCCGCTGGCCATCATGTCCACCAGTTCCTACCGGGCTGAGGCTGGCACGATCCAGGGGCGTCTGGATATTGCGCGCTACATCACCATGCCCCAGGGTGAATTGGCCGGCAGGGTGCTGCTGGTCGACGATTTGGCCGACTCGGGTGTGACCCTCAAGGCGGTGGTGGAGCGCTTGCGAGCCATGCCGGCCATCACCGAACTGCGTTCGGCGGTGATCTGGACCAAGGCGGTGTCGACCTACCAGCCCGACTACACGGTTGAGCACCTGCCCACCAGCCCCTGGATCCATCAGCCTTTCGAGGAATACGACGGCCTTCGCCCCGATGCGCTGAAGCAGCGCTTGGGGTGATCGAGCCAGGGCCTTAGCGCGCGGCTGAGGCCGGGCGCAGGGTCAAGGTCTGCAGGGGACCCTGGTCCTGTGCTGCCGGCCATACCGGCACACCGTTGCCTTGGGCCCAATCCTTTAACCACGACCGATAAGCCGCCATCCACGGCAGGCCGCTTTGGCCTGAGCTGTGAATGAAGCGGGACTGGCTGCGGTCGCCGAGGTCGTACACCGCCTTCAGGCTGGGGCCGTGTGTGGCCCGGTAGCGCTGGGCTGGCGGGCCACCCAGGCCCACGCGCAACGCATGCACCGTGTAGGTGTCACCGCCCATGGGCAGGCTCAGACCGAACCAGGTGTCCAGCGGCTTGACACGTGAGAAGGGCCGGTGCTCGGCCACCATGTGGTGGACCGCGTCCCAGCGCCATTGCGCCATGTCGGGCCCCAGCCGCTCGCTGAGCTCTCGCAAGGCGGCGTCCCAGGCGCGTTGGTTCTGCAACTCGCAGCTTTCGACCTCGGGGCTTCGAGGGTCGTCACACCACCAGGCATCCTGTCGCTCCAGCACCCCCAGCACCGCATCGTGAAAACTTCGTTGGGCGAAGGATCGCTCGAAGCGCTCAAGGCCAATGCGGGGCATGAACAGCTGCTCGGCCAGGGCGCGTTGCCAGGCCCAGATCAGCAGGGGGGCGGCTGAATCGGCCCGCATCTGGCCGTCGAAACCGCTGAGGCGGTCTTGTGCCGCTGCGCTCAAGGGGTGACTGCCTCGGGCCTGTCGCACCCAGGGCAGCAGGGCGCGTGCGGCCAAGGAGATCTCGTCTTGTTGCAGGGCGCTCATGTCGCGGGCGCTGTGCTTCGCACGGGACTCCAAGACCTGCTCGATGCGCAGCTGCCGGTAGGGCAGCGCCCAGTCGCTTCCCAGGTAGTAGGGGTAGTCATCGTCGTGCAGGCGGTGGTTGGCCGTGGCAATCCAACCTTGGGGCGGGTCGATCACTCGGGGCGTCTGGTGCGCAGGCACCCAGCCCACCCAGTCGTAGCGGGACTCCCAACCGGGTGCGGGGGCCAAACCCATGAGGTCATGGTCGGCGCGCCGCACCGGTACACGGCCGGCAGCCACCATGCCGATGCGGCCTTCCGAGTCGGCCACCACCATGCTCTGCATGGGCGCTGTCCA
Organism: Betaproteobacteria bacterium; assembly: GCA_009918225.1. Classification (GTDB taxonomy): domain Bacteria; phylum Pseudomonadota; class Gammaproteobacteria; order Burkholderiales; family Burkholderiaceae_C; genus RFTU01. The sequence continues at coordinate 7,996 of RGEP01000012.1, forward strand.
ACGTTGTGAGGCTTGCATGAATTCGGGGACCGTGCGCGAGCGGGCCATCGCCAAGCCTGCAGCGACCAGGTCTACGTCGTCTTCGAGGGCAGTCCAGCGCAGGGCCAGCACATAGGGCCCCAAGTCCAGGCCCTTGAAGGTGCCCGCGTCTGAAATGACGGGCCCGTGGCGGGTGCGGCGCACCACCACACGGTGTTCCGCGCCGCCCTTGACGCGGATGGTTTCCTCACGGCTTTCGAAGGCGGCTGTGCCGCTGGGGGTGCGGTAGCGCTGGGGGTCTGTAGGGTCAAGGGCTTCGATGTAGAGGTCCTGCACATCGGGGCCGGTGTTGGTGAATCCCCAGGCCACATGGGCCGATTGCCCCAAAACCACCAGAGGCAGGCCGGGAAGGGTGGCTCCGGCGACCTCCAAATCGGGCGCCTTCAACCGTGCGAAATACCACAGGGCCGGGGTGCTCAAGCCCAGGTGCGGGTCGTTGGCCAAGAGTGGCGCCCCGGTGGCGGTGCGCGATCCCGACAGCACCCAGTTGTTGGATCCTGCACCCTCGATGCCTGAAGGGGGGGCGGCCTTCAACAAGTGCTGCAGCGCGGCATCCACATGGTTCGTCGCCTGGGCGCTGGGCAAGCGGTCTGGTTTGGCCAAGCCCAGTTCGCGGTACAGGGCGGTGTAGTCCCTTGTCATCGGGTAGTCGTCACCTGGATAGGGCGGCAAGACTTCGTTGATCCGGTCGACCTCCAACGCGGCGCTCAGGCGCAAGCGCATCATCTCGCTGGTCCAGTTGCCGCCCAGGTCCCAGGCCATCATCAGGCTCCACGACAGGCTGTCCACGGGTGTCCAAGGCTCTGGACGAAGGCCCAGAATGAGGAATTCGGGCGGCCACACACGGGTATGGGCCATGCCGGCGTTGACCCCGGCTGCATAGGCCAGCAGCACCTCGCGGCTGCTGGGCCCCATCTTGTCCCACTGGGCCTGGGCTGCCCGTCGGATGCCCAAGGCACGAAGGAAGCGGTCGTTGTCCAGCGCGGCTTCACCGAACACTTCGGCCAGGCGCCCCGCGCCAATGCGCCGCTGCGTCTCCATCTGCCACAGGCGATCTTGGGCATGGACAAATCCCAAGGCGTAGGCGGCGTCGTTGAGGCTGTCGGCTTCAATAGTGGGAATGCCGTGGCGGTCGCGCTCGATGCGCACCGGCGCTGCCAGTCCGATGGCGCCGGCCTCAGGCGAGGGCTTGATCAGGACGGTGCCGTCCACCTGAGGTTCGGCGCCCTTCATCAGCAGCCACAGGGCCACTGCCAAGGCCGTCAACACAGCAACAGGGGTCAGCAGGGCCCATTTCAACCACCGCCGCCGTCTGGGGCTGGGGGCACTGCTTGAGCTGGAGGCGGCAGGGGGCAGGTCAGGCCGTGACATACCGGGCATTGTGCGCCGGCCGGCGGCCAAGCGGCAGCCCCGTCAGGGCCGCTGGGATGATGCAGAATCACCCCATGCGGTTCAGCCCACAAAAAAGCCTTCGACGCGTTGGTGCCCAGGAGAGGACTCGAACCTCCACGGAGTTACCCGCTAGTACCTGAAACTAGTGCGTCTACCAATTCCGCCACCTGGGCCCAATTCAGCTGACGCAATCAGCGAAAACCGAGAGTCTATCATCAAAAAATCAAAGATTTCAAACCCGACCACTGCAGGGCTGCAGGAGGTGGAGGGCATCGTTCAGGGCCACCGCGACGGCCATGGATTTCTGATGCCCGATGAGGGTGGGGGTGACATCTACCTGGCACCCCAGGAAATGCGCGCCGTGTTGCATGGCGACCGCCTGCGCATCCGCGTGGTGGGAACCGATCGGCGGGGCCGCCCTGAGGGCCGCATCGTGGACATCTTGGACCGCCCGCGTCGGCCCATCATCGGCCGGCTGCTGCAGGAAAGCGGCGTGTGGGTGGTGGCCCCCGAGGACCGCCGCTATGGCCAGGACATCCTGATCCCCAAGAACGGCGTGGCCAGCGCGCAGGCTGGTCAGGTGGTGTGCGTGGAGTTGACCGAAGCGCCGTCCCTGTACACCCAGCCCAGCGGGCGGGTGACCGAGGTGCTGGGCGAAATCGATGACCCGGGCATGGAGATCGAGATTGCGGTGCGCAAGTATGAAGTACCCCACCGCTTCACCCCCGAAACCTTGGCGCAGGCCGCTGCCTTGCCCGACAAGATTCGGCCGGCTGATCGGCGCAACCGCGTGGACCTCAGCGATGTGCCCTTGGTGACGATTGACGGCGAAGATGCGCGCGACTTCGATGATGCGGTGTATTGCGAGCCGGCAGCCTTTGGCAAAGGGAAGAATGCTTTCAAGGGCTGGCGCCTGGTGGTGGCCATTGCCGATGTGAGCCACTATGTCAAGCCCGGCGAGGCGCTGGATACGGACGCCTATGAACGTGCCACCTCGGTGTATTTCCCGCGGCGTGTGATCCCCATGCTGCCGGAGAAAATCTCCAATGGCTTGTGTTCGCTCAACCCGCTGGAAGACCGGTTGTCGATGGTGTGTGACATGCTCGTCAGCGAGGATGGCGAGGTCACCGGATACCAGTTTTTCCCGGCCATCATGTGTTCGCATGCGCGGCTGACCTACACCGAGGTCGGTGCTGCCCTTACCAATACCCGTGGTCCCGAAGCGGCTCGGCTGTCACCCCTGATGCCGCATCTGTTGCACCTGCACGAGGTCTACCGTGCCCTGCTGCGCCAGCGCACGCGGCGAGGCGCCATCGATTTCGAGTCGACCGAAACCCAGATCGTTTGTGACGACAACGGACGCATCGAGAAAATCGTGCCGCGCACACGAAACGAAGCGCACCGACTGATCGAAGAGGCCATGCTCGCAGCCAATGTCTGCGCCGCTGACTTCATCGAGTCGCACAGCCATCCGGCGCTGTTTCGGGTGCACGAGGGCCCCACGCCCGAAAAACGCATGACGCTGCAGAACTACCTGCGGGCCTTGGGCCTGGGACTGGCTGTCAGCGACGACCCCAAGCCCGCTGAGTTTCAAGCCATTTCCAAGGCCGTGCGAGATCGGCCCGATGCGCAGCAGATCCAAACCATGCTGCTGCGTTCGATGCAGCAGGCCATTTACACCGCAGTCAACAGTGGGCATTTCGGCTTGGCCTATGAAGCCTACGCCCATTTCACGAGCCCCATTCGGCGCTATCCCGATCTCTTGGTGCACCGTGTGATCAAGGCCATCCTGCTGGGCAAGCGCTACCACCTGGGACCGTTGCCCGCTGTCTCATCTGCCGCGGCCTCGGGTCAATACCGCAAGCCAGGGCGCGGCGCAGCACCGGCCACAAAAACAGCGCTGCCCACCAAGCCCGGCAAAGCCGCAGCAGAGCTGGCCCTGTGGCAAACCGCTGGTGAGCACTGCTCGGCCAACGAGCGGCGCGCTGATGAAGCCTCACGTGACGTGGAGGCCTGGCTCAAGTGCCGCTATATGCGTGACCGCTTGGGAGAAGAGTTTGCTGGCACGGTCAGCGCCGCCACCTCCTTCGGCCTGTTCGTGCAGCTCGATGAGCTGTATGTCGAAGGTTTGATTCACATCACCGAACTCGGCGGCGAGTATTACCGTTTCGACGAGGTGCGCCAGGAGCTGCGCGGTGAGCGCACCGGGGTGCGGTATGCGGTGGGTTCGCGCGTGCGGGTGCAGGTCAGCCGGGTTGACCTCGATGGGCGGCGCATCGACTTCCGTATGGTGCGCGAAGGTCAGATGGAAGCTCCGCGCGTGGGCGCAGGCCCCCGGGGCAAGGCCCCGGCCAAAGCGGCAAAGGCGTCTCGCAGCAATGCTTCTGATCGGGCTGCCGTGTCGGGGCGCGGTGCTGCCCTGGGCACCGAGGAAGGGCCCAGCGACGTGGCCTTGTCGGCGGTGGAGGAGTGGGCGGGCCTGCAGCTCAGCGACCGAGAGCTGCGAAAGGCTGCGCGGCAGGCACGAGAGGCCGCCAGCGGACGGGGTGCGGCCGCCGCTCGCAAGTCCAGCCCAGCGGCTAAGGGCAAGACCAAGAAACCCAAAGCCACGGTATCGGTCGTGGCTGGGCGCAAGATGGCTGCCAAAGCCAGCCGCAAGAACAGCAAGGGCGGCAAGAAAAGGAGTTGAACCCCGGGGGCTGGTGCTCAACCACCCCTGGCAGCTTGGCTTGGGCTCAGCCCTGGGCGTAGTCGCTCATGGGTGGGCAGCTGCAACTCAGGTTGCGGTCGCCCCACACGTTATCGACCCGGCCCACGGGGCTCCAATACTTGTGGCGCCGGAGCGTGGCCAGCGGGAAGGCGCCTTCCTCCCGGGTGTAAGGCCGCTCCCACTGGCTGGCGCTCACCACAGCAGCGGTGTGCGGTGCATGCTTCAAGGGGTTGTCGTCCTGCGGCCACTGGCCGCTCTCTACCTTGGCGATTTCTTGGCGAATGGCCACCATCGCATCGCAAAAGCGGTCCAGCTCTTCAAGGGATTCGCTCTCGGTGGGCTCTACCATGAGCGTGCCGGCCACGGGAAAGCTCAGGGTGGGCGCATGGAAACCATAGTCGATGAGCCGCTTGGCCACGTCTTCGGCGGTGACGCCGCTGGTCTCCTTCAAGGGGCGCAGGTCCAAGATGCACTCATGGGCCACGCCGCCGCCTTTGAGTGTGGTGAGCCCACTGCTGAAGTGAATGGCGTAGTGGTCAGCCAAGCGGGCGGCCACATAGTTGGCCGACAGGATCGCCACTTCAGTGGCTGCTTGCAGCCCCTCGGCACCCATCATGCGCACGTACATCCAGCTGATGGGCAGCACCGCCGCATTGCCCAGAGGGGCCGCCGAAACCGCTCCGACGGGAGACGCTTGGCCGGTGGCCGTGTGGTGTCCGGGCAGGAAGGGTACAAGGTCTTCCACCACACACACGGGGCCCACACCTGGGCCGCCGCCGCCGTGGGGGATGCAGAAAGTCTTGTGCAGATTGAGGTGGCTGACATCGCCGCCGAACTCGCCCGGTGCGGCCACACCCACCAGGGCGTTCATATTGGCGCCGTCCACATAGACCCGGCCGCCGTGCTGGTGCACCAAGGCACACAGTTCCTTGACCCGCACATCGAATACCCCGTAGGTGCTGGGGTAGGTGATCATGATCGCGGCCAGCTGATCGCTGTGCTGTTCACACTTGGCGCGCAAGTCCTCAAGGTCGACATTGCCCATGGCGTCGCACTTGACCACCACCACGCTCATGCCGACCATCTGCGCGCTGGCAGGGTTGGTACCGTGCGCTGATTCTGGAATCAGACACACGTGGCGATGGCCCTGGCCGCGTGCGCGCTGCCAGCCACGGATGGCCAGGAGCCCCGCGTACTCACCCTGAGATCCGGCATTGGGTTGCAAGCTGATGCCTGCATAGCCCGTGGCTTGGCTGAGCCACTTTTGCAGATCGGCATCCATGCGGGCGTAGCCGGCGAGCTGGTCTTGCGGTGCAAACGGGTGCAGGCGGGCAAACTCGGGCCACGTGATGGGGATCATCTCGCTGGTGGCGTTGAGCTTCATGGTGCAGGAGCCCAGCGGAATCATCGTGCGGTCCAGCGCCAAGTCTTTGTCGGAAAGGCGCCGGATGTAGCGCAGCATTTCGGTTTCCGAGTGATAGCGGTTGAACACCGGGTGCGTCAGGTAGGCACTGGTGCGGCGCAGCTTTTCGGGAATCAGGCTGTCCACGCCCTTTTCGAAGTCGCTGAAGGCCTGTGCTGCAGGCAGGGTCTGGCCGGGCTTGGCAAACCAAGCCCAGAGGTTTTGCACATCCTGGCGCGTGGTGGTTTCATCCAGGCTGATGCCGATGGTCGTTGGCGACAGGCGTCGCAGATTGGCACCAGCCTGCAGCGCCCGGTTCATGATGGCCTGTGCTTCGTGTCCCACGTCTACGGCCAGGGTATCGAAGGCGTGCGGTGTGATGCGTTCGTAGCCCAAGCGTCCCAGCCCCTGGCGGAGGATGGCGGTGTAACTGGCCACCCTCTGCGCGATGCGTTTGAGACCCTGAGGACCGTGATAGACCGCGTACATGCTGGCGATAACGGCCAGCAGCACCTGTGCGGTGCAGATGTTGGAGGTGGCCTTCTCGCGGCGGATGTGCTGTTCACGGGTCTGCAGGGCGAGTCGATAGGCCGGTGCGCCCTGTGCATCGATGCTCACGCCCACCAGTCGGCCGGGCATCGAGCGCTTGAACTCATCGCGGCAGGCCAGGAAGGCCGCATGCGGGCCGCCGGCACCCATGGGCACCCCAAAGCGCTGGGTGTTGCCCACCACGATGTCGGCTCCCAACTCGCCCGGCGGCACCAACAAGGTCAGGGCCAGCAGATCGGTGGCCACGATGAAGGCGGCTTGCTGGGCATGGGCTTGTTGAATGACCTCTCTGAGGTCGTGTATGAGCCCGGAGGTGGCCGGGTACTGGGCCACCACCGCGAAATAGTCACCCTCTTGCATCAGGGCGGGCGCAAAGCCCACCTTCACATTCAAGCCCAGGGGCTCACAGCGGGTTTGAATGACCTCGATCGTCTGCGGGTGGCAGTCACCAGCGACGATCAGGGTGTTGCTCTTGCTCTTGACACTGCGCTTGGCCAAGGTAACGGCCTCGGCCGCTGCGGTGGCTTCATCAAGCATCGAGGCGTTGGCGATGGCCATACCGGTGAGGTCGCACACCATGGTTTGGAAGTTGACCAGCGCTTCCATGCGGCCCTGCGAGATCTCGGCTTGATAGGGTGTGTAAGCCGTGTACCAGGCCGGGTTTTCCAAGATGTTGCGCAGGATGACACCGGGTGTATGGGTGTCGTGGTAGCCCTGACCGATAAAGCTGCGCAAGACCCGGTTTTGAGCCGCCACGGCTCGCATTTCGGCCAATGCCTGCGCCTCGGTGACCGGTGCGGGCAGGTCCATGGCCTGCGCCCTGGCGATGCTGCGGGGCACCACCGCTTCGATCAGCGCACGGCGAGATGCCGCGCCGATCACCGACAGCATCCGGGCTTCATCGGCCGCATCAGGGCCCAGGTGGCGCGCGCGGAACTCGGCATCGTTTTCCAGTTCGCGCAAGGGGGTCAGGGCAGACATCAGCATGGTGGGCTCGCCAGAAGGGTCAAGGTGTCAGGGATGCGGGCAAGGCGCTGCAGCGCCAGCGCGTGAACGCAAACGGGATGATGCGAAAGCGAAATCGCCTTAGAGGGTTTTGAGCAGGTCGTCGTATGCGGTGCCGTCCATCAAGCCGTCGAGTTCTGAAGGCTTGGACAGCTTCACCTTGAAGAACCAGCCCGCATCCAGCGGGGCGCTGTTGGCCAGGGACGGGTCATCGCGCAAGGCTTCGTTGACTTCAACGACCTCGCCACTCACGGGCATGTAGACGTCTGCAGCGGCCTTGACACTCTCGACCACGCCGGCGACCTCGCCCTGTGCATAGGATTTGCCCACTTCGGGGAGGTCGACAAAGACCACATCACCCAGGGCATCTTGCGCATGGACGGTGATGCCGACCACCGCAGCGGCGGGGGGGGAAGGCTTGGAGCCGCTGGGGTCAGCGCTGGTAACGGTGGGGCGTAAAGGGCATGGCCGCCACCGTCATGGGCAATCGTTTGCCACGCACTTCGGCGTAGACCCGGTTTCCGGACTCGGCATGGGCGGTGCTCAGCCACGCCATGGCCACTGGTCGGTTTACCGTGGGGCCCAGGGTTCCGCTGGTGACGCGGCCGATTTCGGCGCCATGCGCATCGTGCAAGGTGCTGCCTTCTCGGACCGGGGCCCGTTCCTCGCCCAGGAGTCCCACGCGCTTGCGGGTCACGCCGCTGCTGAGTTCGCGCTCGATCCGCTCGGCGCCCGGGTAGCCGCCCGCGCGCTCGCCGCCCGGGCGGCGTACCTTCTGGATGGCCCATTGCAGGCCCGCTTCTATGGGGCTGGTCTGCGTGTCGATGTCGTGTCCGTACAGGCACAGGCCTGCCTCCAGGCGCAGCGTGTCGCGCGCGCCCAAGCCGACGGCCTGAACCCGGCCATCGCTCAACAGTGTTCGGGCCAGGGCATCGCACTGGGCCTCGGGCACCGAAATCTCAAAGCCGTCTTCGCCTGTGTAGCCGCTGCGCGTGATGAAGCAGCGCGCGCCGGCGAGATCAAGCGCGCGGCCTTGCATGAACCGCAGCTGGGCAACGGCCGGGTTCAAGGCCTGCAGCACATCGATGGCCTGTGGCCCTTGCAGGGCCAGCAAGGCGCGATCGTGCAAAGGTGTGACGCGGCAGCGCGCGCCGATGTGGTGTTGCAGATGGGCCAAGTCGGCCGTCTTACAGGCCGCATTGACCACCAGCAACAGGTCTCCAAAGCCGTCCCCTTCCGGCGGCCGCACGATCATCAGATCGTCCAGGATGCCGCCAGCTTCATTGGTGAAGAAGGCGTAGCGTTGCTGACCTGGCTTTAGGCCCACCACATCCATGGGGACGAGGCTTTCCAGGGCGGCGGCGGACTGTGGGCCGTCCAGGCGGATCTGTCCCATGTGGGACACGTCAAACAGGCCCGCAGCCGTGCGGGTATGGCGGTGTTCGGCCATGACGCCTGCCGGGTACTGCACGGGCATGTCGTAGCCGGCGAAGGGCACCATGCGCGCACCAAGCTCGCGGTGCAGGGCGTTCAGGGGGGTGGTCAGCAGGGCCGCGGTGGTGGGGTCAGCGGTGGGCGCGGGGGCGGATGACATGGCGGCCTTCGGTGGGCCGGGGTACCACCGAAACGGCGTACCCGCGGGGGCTCGTTCAATCACACAGCAGCAGCCTGCGCCGCCGGCTGTGCACCGGGCCCCCACTGTCCGCTTTACCTGAGAGATTCGGGACGCCGCGCCACAGTGGCCGGCGGCCCTTGCCCCTTCGGTGGGCACGCTCCAGGTGGCAAGCCACCGTGGCGGGCCTCTCTCCAGCGAGGAGGAAAGTCAGTCCTGGGTACCTGAGCGTTCGAGCCTGGGCTCTGCGCCTTCGGCGGCCGGTCAATCCGGCTCTCTCCTGACGGGTGAAAGTGTATCAGCCGGCGCTAAGATGGGCCGATGGCCACGCTGGTAGCCCCACCTTCAGACCCTTGTGTGAGCGAGCTCCTGCGCAGCAGCCGAACCATCGCCGTGGTGGGTTTGTCTGGGGATGCCCAGCGCCCCAGCCATGGGGTGGCGGCCTACCTGCAGCGCCAGGGTTACCGCATCCTGCCGGTGAACCCCAAACTCGCCGGCCAACGGGTCCTGGGCGAGCTTTGCGTGGCAACCCTGGAGGACCTCCTCGAGCCCGTAGACATCGTGGATGTCTTCAGGCGGTCTGAGGATGTGTTGCCGGTGGCGCAGGCTGCAGTGGCCATCGGGGCGCGCTGTTTGTGGCAACAGTCCGGTGTGGCCAATACCCAAGCCGATGAGCTGGCCAAAGCGGCTGGTCTCGTCAGCGTGATGGACCGCTGTTTGAAGGTCGAGCACGCCCGGCTCTTGCGTTGAGGCCGCGACCCGCGCCAACCCCAGTCTTGCAAAAGGAATACCCCATGAGTGAAGCGAGCAACGCGGAGGGACTTCGGCCCCACCCCTTTCACTGTCCAGCGGCGGCGCGCCCCGTCAAGCGCCGCATGCTTCAGGTGCAGGGTGCCGTGTGGCCGTCGGTCGTCTCGCTGTTGTGGGTGGGCACCCTGTTGGGCAGCGTTGAGGCGGCCGAGGGCATGTGGACCTTGGACAACTTGCCTCGAACGGCACTGAAGTCGGCCCACGCTTTCGAGCCGGATGCGGCGTGGCTCGCGCACGTGCAGCGTGCGGCCGTGCGGGTGGGTGGCTGCTCGGCCTCCATCGTGTCCGAGCAGGGCTTGGTGATGACCAACCACCACTGTGTAACCCGGTGCTTGGCCGAGTTGTCCACCCGTGAGCGACCGGTGAAGGCGGCTGGATTTCTGGCCCGCAAGCCCCAAGATGAGCTGAGCTGCACGGGCTTGGAGGTGCTGCAACTGCAAAGCGAGCGCGATGTCACGGCGCAGGTGCAGGCGGCCACGCAGGGCTTGACCGGTGAGGCATTCCAAAAAGCAGAAGATGCGGTGCGCGCCCAGCTGTCACGGGAGTGCCAGCAAGACCAGGCCGCAACCAAGCGCTGCGAGGTGACGGTGCTGTACCGGGGCGGGCAGTACGTGCTGCAGCAGTACGAGCGTTACAGCGATGTGCGGCTCGTGTGGGCGCCGGAGGATGCCATCGCAGCGTTTGGAGGCGACCCCGACAACTTCAACTTCCCGCGCTGGTGTCTGGATGTGGCCATGCTTCGGCTGTGGCGCAATGGGCAGCCCGTCAAGACGCCGGTGCACTTCCGTGTCGAGCCCAAGGGGCCCATGGCGGGTGAGCTGCTCTTCGTCCCCGGGCATCCCGGGCAAACGCTGCGCAGCCTGACGGTGGCGCAGCTCGAACGGGTGCGCGAGCGTTTGGCCACCCAAAGCATTCCCGCAGCGTCTGAGTCACGCGGGCTGATGCATCTGTTGTCGCAGCGCGCCGAGCCCACCCGCACCTGGGCCTTGCAGGCCATGAGCAACGTTGAGAATGGCTTGAAGGTCCAGCAGGGTCAGTTGCAAGCCCTGTTTACACCAGCGCTGTGGGCGATGAAGCTGGCCGATGAGCAGTCACTCAAGGCCCATGTGCAAGGCAAGCCAGCCCTGCGCGCCCGTGTGGGGGACCCTTGGGCCGACATCGAACGGGCGCAGCAATCCCGTCGCCAGTTGGAGCAGGAGGTGGGCTTGATCGCCGAGGGTGGCGCATTTGCAGCCCCGCACTTCCAGTACGCCCGCACCTTGGTGAGGGGGCCGGTTGAGCGTGCCAAGCCCGATGGCCAGCGCCTGCGCGAGTTCAGCGACAGTTCCCTGCCGATGGTGGAGCGGCGCCTGAAGGCCCCAACGCCCATGGACCAGGAGTTTGAGCGCGAGCGTCTGGAATGGTCACTGACCCGCCTGCGCAGCGTGTTGGGACCGGACCATCCTGTGGTTCGGCAGGTGCTGGGAGATCGATCGCCGGCCCAGTTGGCCAGGGCCTGGATCCAGGAATCGCGTTTGCATGAGGCGGCTGAGCGTGCGCGCCTGTGGGACGGTGGGGCTGCAGCGGTACAGGCCAGCAATGATCCCTTCATGGCCCTGGTGCGGGCCATCGAGCCGCAGGCCCGGGCCTTGCGGGAACGCTTCGAGGCGCAGGTCTTGGCGGTTGAGCGCGAGGCTGCCCAACGCCTGGCCCTGGCGCAGTTCGACCGCGATGGGCGCAGCCGCTACCCCGACGCCACCGGCACCTTGCGCTTGTCCTTCGGCACGCTACAGGGGTGGCAAGAGGCCGGTGCTGAGGTGCCCACCCACACCACGGTGGCCGGATTGCGCCGGCGCCATACCGGTGCCGCGCCCTTTGCAATGCCGGAGCGCTGGCTCGGTGCGGGGGCGGCCGTGGCGGCCGATGTTCCCTTCAACTTTGTCACCAACCACGACATCATCGGAGGCAACTCGGGTAGCCCGATGATCAACCGCCAGGGGCGTTGGGTGGGGCTGGTGTTTGATGGCAACCGGCATTCCTTGGGTGGGTCGTTCTTCTATGACCCAGTGCTCAATCGAGCCGTTTCGGTGCACCCGGCGGTCATCTTGGAATCCTTGAAGTCGGTGTACGCAGCCCAAGACCTCGTACAAGAGCTGTTGACGGGCCAAGCCCCGGACCGTTGATAGGGGAGTGACATGAGCATTTATGAGCAAGGGTTGAGCCCCTGCGCTGCCAATCACGTGGTCCTGTCGCCGGTGAGCTTCGTGGAGCGATCGGCAGAGGTTTTCGCCGACCTGCCAGCGGTGGTGCACGGCCAGCGGCGCTACAGCTGGGCCCAGGTGCGGGAGCGCTCGGCACGATTGGCGGCGGCCCTCAAGGCCGCTGGGGTGGGGCACGGTGACACGGTGAGTGCGATGCTGCCCAACACGCCTGAGATGGTGGAAGCGCACTACGCAGTGCCCGCCCTGGGCGCGGTGCTCAACACCCTGAACACGCGCTTGGACGCCGCCCTGTTGGCCTGGCAGTTGAACCACTGCGAAGCCAAGGTCTTGTTGACCGATCGCGAGTTTTCGCCCGTCATGGCGCGCGCTTTGGACTTGTTGCGTGCGGAACATGGCCGTGAACTGCTGGTGGTGGATGTGTGCGACAGCGAGTACACCGGAGCGGGCGATCGCCTGGGGAGCATGGACTACGAGCATTGGCTCGCTGCCCATGCGCCCGTGGCACGGCTGGAGGGCCCGCGCCAAGAGTGGGATGCCATCGCGGTCAGCTACACCAGTGGCACCACGGGAGATCCGAAGGGGGTGGTGACGCACCACCGAGGCGCCTATCTGAATGCGGTGTGCAATGCGGCCACTTGGACCATGCCCCACTTTCCGAAGTACCTCTGGACCTTGCCCATGTTCCACTGCAACGGCTGGTGCTTTCCGTGGACGGTGGCCCTGCTGGGCGGAACCCATGTGTGTCTGCGCAAGGTGGAGGCGGCGGCCATCCTTCAGGCCATACGCGACCATGGGGTGGACCACTACTGTGCAGCCCCCATCGTGCACTCCCTGATTTACAACGCCCCAGCGGAGTTGCGGGCGGGCATCAGCCAGAAGGTCCGCGGCATGGTGGCGGGGGCCGCACCACCGGCCGCGATGATCGAGGGCATGTCGCGCATCGGCTTTGACATCACCCATGTCTACGGCCTGACCGAGGTCTATGGACCGGCCAGCGTGGCGGTCCAGCGACCGTCGTGGGCGGATGAGAACCTCTCGGAGCAGACCCGCTTGAACGGCCGCCAGGGCGTGCGATACGCCTTGCAAGAAGGCATGACGGTGATGGATCCGCAGACGATGCTCGAAGTACCTGCCGACGGGCAAACCATGGGCGAAATCATGTTCCGCGGCAATATCGTGATGAAGGGCTACTTGAAAAACCCCAAGGCCACCGAGCAGGCCTTCGACGGGGGCTGGTTCCACACCGGCGACCTGGCCGTGTTGGAGCCAGACCGATATGTGAAGATCAAGGACCGCAGCAAGGACATCATCATCTCAGGCGGCGAGAACATCTCCTCTTTGGAAGTGGAAGACGCGCTGTACCGGCATCCGGCGGTGTTGGCCTGTGCCGTGGTGGCCAAGCCTGACCCGAAGTGGGGCGAAACCCCCTTGGCCTATGTGGAGACGAAGCCCGGCTCGACCGTGACCGCCGATGAACTCAGCGCGCATTGCAAGTCGCTGCTGGCCAGTTACAAAGTGCCCCGTGAGTTTCGCTTCGAAGAGATTCCCAAGACCTCCACCGGCAAGATCCAAAAGTTTCAGTTGCGCGAACGCGCGAAGTCACAGACCGCCATCGAGTGAAAGGCCTGATCATGTTGAGCACCAACGATCCCCTGCTGCTGCGACACGATGATGGCCGCGGCGTGACCACCCTGACCTTGAACCGTCCGCAGGCCTTCAATGCGCTGAGCGAAGACATGCTGGCAGCACTGCAGCGAGAACTCGATGTCTTGAGCGCCGATGCTCAGCTGCGGGTGCTGGTGATCGCCGCGGGTGGCAAGGCGTTTTGTGCTGGCCATGACCTCAAGGAAATGAGGGCCCAGCCCTCTGTGGAGTACTACCGCAGCCTG
>RGEP01000111.1 GCA_009918225.1 Betaproteobacteria bacterium
GCTGCGAAGGGGGCTGCAAGGCAAACCGGGTGTTGGGCTCAATGGTCAGGTGGTAGATCGACAGGTGCGGCGGCTGCAGAGCCAAGGCCGCATCCAAGTCGCGTTCCAAGTCGCCAGCTGTTTGCCCCGGCAGGGCATACATCAGGTCCAGGTTCCAGGTATCAAAGCTGGCGGCCGCTTCCTGCACCGCCGCCCGAGCCTGTTCGCCATCGTGAACCCGGCCCAGGGCCGCCAGGGCACGGTCGTTGAAACTTTGAACGCCCACCGACAAGCGCGTCACGCCCGCCCTTGCATACGCTGCAAAGCGCTGCGCTTCAAAGGTGCCGGGGTTTGCCTCCAGGGTGATTTCGCAGGCAGGCTCCAAGCGCAGCCGGGCGCGGATGTCGGCCAGGAGCGCTTCCACCTGCTCGGGCTCGAAGAGGCTGGGCGTGCCCCCACCGATGAAGATGCTGTGCACGGTGCGTCCCCAAACCTGCGGCAAGGCCGCTTCGAGGTCACGCACCAAGGCTTGGCGGTAGCGGCTTTGCAGCGCCGCATCGGGCGGAGCGGACTCATGCGAATTGAAGTCGCAATACGGGCATTTGCGCAGGCACCACGGCAGGTGCACATACAGCGACAGGGGCGGCAAGGCCAAGAGGGTGCCCTCTTTGGTCGCCGCGGGCGGCGCTGACAGCGCCGATGTCGCCACACCGCGGGGGGCCTGGCCCGGTTCAGGGGCTGGCACCACGGGAATGGCAATCGGCTGGAGGGGCCGGCGTGGCCCGCGAGGCTGGCTCATGGCAAGGCTCAGTCGCCCAGGGCCCAGCCCCACACCTGGCGCATCTGCTGGCGCATCAGCACCGCCGCGCGGGCGCGGTGGCTGGAACTGTTCTTGGCCTCGTGGCCCAGCTCAGCTACGGTGCCTTGGGCCTGCGCAATCCACATCACCGGGTCGTAGCCAAAACCGCCCTGCCCGCGAGGCTGGCGCAATATTTCGCCGTCCCAACGGCCTTGGGCCACCAAAGGCTCGGGGTCGTTTGCATGGCGCAGGGCCACCAAGGTGCACACGAAGCGCGCCTGCCGGGCGGGGCTTGCGCCCGGCGCCGCGTCTTCCAGCACTTGCAACTCACGCAAGAGCCGTGCGGTGTTGGCCGCGTCTTGACGCCGGCGCAGCGCTTCGCGGGCTTCTCCAGGTTCGGCAAGCAAGGCGCCCGCGTAGGTGGACGACTGCACACCCGGCGCACCGCCCAGGGCTTGCACCGACAGGCCGGAATCGTCGGCCAGGGCAGCCAAGCCCGTGGCCGCGCAGGCCTGACGCGCCTTGTGCAGCGCGTTTTCCAAGAAGGTGCTGAAGGGCTCGTCGGGCTCGCTCAGGCCCAAGCCTTGCGGGCTGAGCAACTCCAGCTGTGCCGCCCCCGGGTCAAACAGGGCCTGCAATTCACGCAGCTTGCCAGCGTTGTGAGACGCCAGAACCAGACGGTGCGGCACGCTCACAGCGCAACACGCGTCAGGCCGGCAGGCCCAAGGCGGCGCGTTGGGCCCGCACCAATTCGGCAATGCCGGCGGAGGCCAGGTCCAAGAGTGCGTTCATTTCATCGCGGCCAAAGGCTGCGCCCTCAGCGGTGCCCTGCACTTCCACGAAGTGCCCAGTGCCCGTCATCACCACGTTCATATCGGTGTCACACGAGGAGTCTTCGGTGTATTCCAAGTCCAGCAGGGGCACGCCCTGCACGATGCCCACCGACACCGCCGCCACATGGTCACGAATGGGGCTTGCCGGGATCACGCCTCGAGCAAGCAAGCCCGACACCGCGTCATGCGCGGCCACGAAAGCGCCCGTGATGGCTGCGGTGCGGGTGCCGCCGTCGGCCTGAAGCACATCGCAGTCCAGGGTGATGGTGCGCTCGCCCAGCGCCGCCAAATCAAACACCGCACGCAAAGAGCGGCCGATCAGCCTTTGGATTTCCTGGGTGCGGCCGGTTTGCTTGCCCCGAGCAGCCTCACGGTCGCTGCGGGTGTGGGTGGCGCGCGGCAACATGCCGTACTCGGCCGTGACCCAACCTTCGCCGCTGCCGCGCTTGTGTGGCGGCACGCGCTCTTCCACCGAAGCGGTGCACAGCACGCGGGTGTGGCCAAAGCTCACCAGCACCGATCCTTCGGCATGCCGGGTGTAGGAGCGGTCGAAGGCCACGGGGCGCATAGCCTTGGGGCTGCGTCCATCGGAGCGAAGTCCAGCAGCAGGTGACGGGGCAGCGAGGGTAGGGGTGGAGGACATGGGGTTCAAATGGGACCGCATTCGGCCTTTGCCATAATCGTTTTTTGTCTGTGGCGCGCCCCGTAGAGGGCGCCGTGCCTTTGCAATGCCAGTCTATAGCATGACCGGTTACGCCAGTGTCACGCATGCGCGCGGCCTGGTCGTCGAGTGCCGATCCGTCAACGGCCGATTTCTGGACCTCAGCCTCAAGCTGCCCGAAGAGCTGCGCGGCTTTGAGCCCGCCCTGCGCGAATTGGTGGGCTCGCGCATCAAGCGCGGCAAGCTGGAGCTGCGCGCCAGCCTGCACGGCACGGAAATCCAGACCTCGCAGCCCCCAAGCGCTGAAGTGCTGCAGCAACTGGCCCAGTGGCAAGCCCAGGTGCACCAAACCCTTCCGCAGGCCCAAGCCTTGAGCGTGGCCGAAGCGGTACAACTGGCGCGCAGCATGGCGCCCAGCGCCACGGCCAACGACGCCGACGTGCTGGCAGCAGCGCAAGACTGCATCGAGGCCCTGGCCGAGGCGCGCCAACGCGAAGGCCAGCGCCTGGTCGACATTTTGCTGGAGCGCATTGCGCTGATCGAATCCCTGGCCGCGCGGGCCCAGCCCCTGGTGCCCGCGGTGGTGCAGCGCCAACAGGCGCGTTTTCTGGAGCGCTGGAACGACGCGCTCAAGGCTGCCGATGTGCAGGCCGCCAACGGGGCAGCCACGGCTGCCGGCGCAGCGGCCGGCGCAGGCGGCTTGGCCCCACAAGCCCTTCAAGAGCGCGCCTTGAGCGAGGCGGCTGCCTTTGCCCTGCGCATTGATGTGGCCGAAGAGCTCTCACGGCTGCAGGCCCACCTGCAGGAGATCCGCCGGCTGCTGAAGCAAGGCGGCGAGCTGGGCAAACGCCTGGACTTCCTGATTCAGGAACTGCACCGCGAGGCCAACACCCTGGGCTCGAAATCGGCTGCACTGGAGCTCACCAGCTTGTCGGTCGACATGAAGGTGGCCATTGAGCAGATGCGTGAACAGGTTCAGAACATCGAGTAAGGCACCCATGAGCAACGACACCCACCCGCACCCGGGCTGCCTGTTTGTGGTGGCCGCCCCTTCAGGCGCAGGCAAGAGCAGCCAGGTCAAGGCCCTGTTGGCCGCGGACTCGCAATTGGCGGTGTCGGTGTCGCACACCACGCGCGCACCGCGCGGGCAAGAGGTGCACGGCCGCGAGTACTGGTTCGTTGACAACGCAGCCTTTGACCGCATGGTGCTGGCCGACGATTTTTTCGAGTGGGCGCAGGTACACGGCCACCGCTACGGCACTTCGCGCCGCGCGGTGCTGCAAGAACTGGAACGCGGCCAAGACGTGGTGCTCGAAATCGACTGGCAAGGCGCCCTGAACATCAAGCGCCTGTTCCCAGACGCGGTGCTCATCTTCATCCTGCCCCCGAGCTGGGAAGAGCTGGAGCGGCGCCTGGTGGGCCGTGGTGAAGACGCCCCGGCGGTGATTGAGCAGCGCCTGGCCAATGCCCGGCTGGAGGTGTCCAAGGCCCGTTCCTTCGACTTCGTTATAATCAACGGTTGTTTTGAAGACGCCCAAGCCGAGCTCCAAACCGTGGTTCGGGCTCAGCGCCTTCGTTACTCGGCACAGCGCCGGCGCCAGCCGCAGGTGTTCACTGCCTTGGGTTTGTAGGACTGCCGTCACGGATGCCTGCACCCAGCTTTTTCAAACGCGCCCGCCGCGCACCTGACCCGAACGGACACGATCATGGCCCGCATCACCGTTGAAGACTGCCTGGAAAAGATCCCCAATCGCTTCCAGCTGGTGCTCGCAGCCACCTACCGCGCCCGCATGCTCAGCCAGGGCCATGCGCCCAAGATCGACAGCCGCAACAAGCCCGGCGTCACCGCCCTGCGCGAAATCGCCTCGGGCCAGGTTGGCGTCGAAATGCTGCGCAAGGTCCCGGTCTGAACCCAGGCCCTGTGTGGGCCTGTTCGCCCCGACGCCCCTGTAGCCCGATGGCCTGATAAATTCAGGCCATGGGTTTGAGATCCCTTGCCGCCGACCTGCTGCCCACCGCCTTGCAAGGTGGGCTGTGGCCTGGCCGCGCAAGTGGACTCCAGCCACAGCCTGAGGTCGCATCATTCGCCGCCCTCAGTGAGGTGCTGGCCTACTTGCCCAAAGGCGACCTGAAGCTCGTTCGCGAAGCCTTCAAGTTTGCCGACGCAGCCCACCTGGGCCAGTTTCGCGCCAGCGGCGAACCCTACATCACCCACCCCATTGCCGTGGCCGGCCTGTGTGCAGGCTGGCGTCTGGACGCGCAGGCCATCATGGCCGCCTTGATGCACGACGCGATGGAAGACTGCGGCGTGACCAAGCCCGAACTGATCGAGCGCTTTGGGGCCCCGACGGCTGAACTGGTGGACGGGCTGACCAAGCTGGACAAGCTGCAGTTCAGCACCCGAGAAGAATCGCAGGCCGAGAGCTTTCGCAAGATGCTGCTGGCCATGACACGCGATGTGCGGGTCATTCTGGTCAAGCTGGCCGACCGGCTGCACAACATGCGCACCATGGCGGCCATGGCACCGGCCAAACGCGGGCGCATTGCCCGCGAAACCCTGGACATCTACGCGCCCATTGCCCACCGCCTGGGCTTGAACCAGGTGTACCGGGAACTGCAAGAACTCAGCTTTGCCCACCTGCACCCCTGGCGCCACGCCGCGGTGAACAAGGCGGTGCAGCGCTCACGAGGCTGGCGGCGCGACATTGTGGAGCGCGTGGAGCGCGAAGTACACGCGGCCTTTGAACAGTCGCGGCTGAAGGTGGGCATCAGTGGCCGTGAAAAAACCGCCTACTCCATCTACCGCAAGATGCGCGAGAAGCATTCGAGCTTCGCGCAGGTCAACGACCTCTTCGGCTTTCGGGTGGTGGTGCCCGAGATCATCGACTGCTACACCGCCCTGGGTGTGCTGCACCAGCTCTACAAGCCCGTACCGGGCCGCTTCAAGGACTACATCGCCATCCCCAAGGCCAACGGCTACCAAAGCCTGCACACCACCTTGGTGAGCCCCTTGGGCACCGCCGTGGAATTCCAGATTCGTTCGCAGGCGATGGACGCCGTGGCCGAAAGCGGCATTGCGGCGCACTGGATGTACAAGAGCAAGGAGTCGGCCCACGATGCGCAGCAGCTGGGCGCCATGTGGCTCAAGTCGCTCATCGACATTCAGGACGAAACCCGAGACCCGGCCGAGTTCCTCGAACATGTGAAGATCGACCTGGCGCCCGACTCGGTCTACGTGTTCACGCCCAAGAGCCGCATCCTGGCCTTGCCGCGTGGTGCCACGCCCGTGGACTTTGCCTATGCCATCCACTCGGACGTCGGCGACCATTGCGTGGCCGCGCAGGTCAACGGCGAGGCCGTGGCCTTGAGCACCGAGCTGCGCAGCGGCGACGTGGTAGAGGTGACCACCTCGCCCGGGGCCAAACCCAATCCCGCTTGGTTGAATTTTGTGAGCACGGGTCGTGCACGCTCGAAAATCCGGCACTTCCTCAAGACGCTGGAGCAGGAAGAAAGTTACCTGATGGGCGAGCGCATGCTCACGCAAGCTTTGCGCGCTGAAGGTCTGGTCATGCCCGACACCAGCGGAGACGACGCGCCAGCCGAGGCGACCTGGGCCGCCCTGGTGCGATGGGCGGGCAGCCGCAACCGCAGCGAGCTCTTCACCGACATCGGTACGGGCCGAAAGATTGCCACCATCGTGGCCAAGCGCTTGGCGCGCTTGCTGATCGACGCCGGCCAGCGGCCTGACGCCATCACCTTGTCCCTGGGTCGCTTCGCCGCCAGCGCCGACGATGCGGGCCACGGTCTGGTGCTGCTGGACGGCAGCGAAGGCGCCTCGGTCAAGTACGC
>RGEP01000112.1 GCA_009918225.1 Betaproteobacteria bacterium
CCACTTCCAGCCGCGCCAGCCACTGCATCGCATGCTCTGGCGAGTCGCCACACATCTCGGCCGAGGGCTGCAAGCCGCTGCAAAAGGCCGGCCGCTCAGGCTGGCCAAAAAGGGCGCAGCGCCGGTCGGCGGTGAGCTGCACACAGGGCACGCCAGCGGGCTTGCCCTGGGGCATGCCGGGTATGGGCTGGGTGATGGAGGGCGCGATGCAACAAGCAGCGCAGCCGCTGGCGCAGTGCATGCGGGGATTGTGCAGGCCCTCGCGCGCGGACCAGGGCCCGCCTAAAATTTCGCTTTCCTTCTTTTGGCGCTTGTGGCGCCACCCCCGCCCGTGCTCCACCCTCAGCGTTATGACGTGATCGTCGTCGGCGGCGGCCATGCCGGCACCGAAGCGGCCTTGGCCGCGGCCCGTATGGGCTGCCGCACGCTGCTGCTCACCCACAACCTGGAGACGCTGGGGCAGATGAGCTGCAACCCCTCTATCGGGGGCATCGGCAAGGGCCACCTCGTCAAGGAGGTGGATGCCCTGGGCGGCGCGATGGCCGCAGCCACCGATGAAGCGGGCATTCAGTTTCGAATTCTGAACGCCAGCAAAGGCCCGGCGGTGCGCGCCACCCGTGCTCAAGCCGACCGGGTCTTGTACCGCGCCGCCATCCGCCGCCGCCTGGAAAACCAGCCGGGCCTGGACATCTTCCAGCAGGCTGTCGATGACTTGATCCTCGAAGGCGACCGCGTGGCGGGGGCTGTAACGCAAGTGGGCATTCGCTTCGCTGCCAGGGCCGTGGTCTTGACGGCGGGTACTTTCTTGGACGGGCGCATCCACATCGGGCTGGAAAACCACTCGGCGGGCCGCGCAGGTGACCCGCCGGCGGTGCGGCTGTCCGCAAGGCTGAAGGAGCTGCGCCTGCCCCAAGGACGGCTCAAAACCGGCACGCCCCCGCGCCTGGACGGCCGCACCATCGACTTCAGCCGCTGCACCATGCAGCCCGGTGACGGCATGCCAGGACCGAGCGGCGAACCCGCATCCACCCCCATGCCGGTTTTCAGTTTTCTGGGCACGCCGGATCAGCATCCGCCGCAGCTGCCCTGCTGGATCACCCACACCCACGAGGGCACCCACGCCATCATCCGTTCGGGTTTCGAACGCAGTCCCATGTTCACCGGTGTGATCGAGGGTGTGGGGCCGCGTTACTGCCCCAGCATCGAAGACAAGATCAACCGATTTGCCGACAAGGACAGCCACCAGATCTTCTTGGAGCCCGAGGGGCTGAGCACCCACGAGTTCTACCCCAACGGCATCTCCACCTCGCTGCCCTTTGATATCCAGCTGGCGGCGGTTCAGTCCATCCCGGGGCTGGAGCAGGCGCACATCGTGCGTCCTGGCTACGCCATCGAATACGACTATTACGACCCCCGTTCACTCAAGACCAGCTTCGAGTCCAAGTCGATCGCCGGTCTGTTCTTGGCGGGCCAGATCAATGGCACCACCGGTTACGAGGAGGCGGCGGCTCAGGGCTTGTACGCGGGCATCAATGCAGCGCTGCAGACCCAGGGGCGGGCCGCCCTCACCTTGCGCCGTGATGAGGCGTACTTGGGCGTCTTGGTGGATGACCTGATCACCAAGGGCGTCACCGAGCCCTACCGCATGTTCACCAGCCGGGCCGAATTCCGCTTGCAGCTGCGGGAAGACAACGCCGACGCCCGGTTGACCGAGCGCGGCCGTTCCCTGGGCCTGGTCGACGATGTCCGCTGGGATGCCTTCAACCGCAAGCGGGATGCGGTTTCACGTGAAACCGAGCGCCTGAAGTCCACCTGGGTGCACCCCCGAAACCTGCCGGCAGAAGCCGCTGAGCGGCTGCTGGGCAAGGCTTTGGAGCACGAGTACAGCCTGATGGACTTGCTGCGGCGGCCGGGCGTGGGCTTTGACACCGTGGCCCAGGTGGCGGCCCTGGCGCGGCCTGAGGCCGGTGTTTCACGTGAAACCCTGCGCGAGACGCTGGGGGTCGATTTGGCCGATGCCGTGGTGGAACAGGTGGAGATTGCCACCAAGTACGCAGGCTACATCGACAAGCAGGTCGAAGAGGTGGCCCGGGCCGCACACTATGAGCACCTGAAACTGCCCGAAGACTTTGACTACGGTGCCGTGACCGCCCTGAGCATCGAGGTGCGCCAAAAACTCAGCCGCCACCGCCCGGAAACCTTGGGCCAGGCCTCCCGCGTCTCGGGCGTGACCCCGGCGGCCATTTCCCTGCTTCTGGTCCATCTGAAGAAGGGGCGCTTCCGCGGTTTTGAGCCTCGCGGGCCTGAGCAGGACGCCGCTTGACCCCGGTAGACACCCAGACCCAGTTGCCGGCGGCGCTGTCGGATTTGGGCCTGGCGCTCAGCTCCCGGGCGTGCGAACGCCTCTTGAGCCACCTGAACCTGATCGCCAAGTGGAACCGGGTTTACAACCTCACGGCTTTGCGCGACCCGGCCGAGATGTGGACGCATCACCTCTTGGACAGTTTGGCCGCCGTACAGCCCTTGGCCCGGCATGCCTTGCAGCGCCCCGCGCCGCCCAGACCAGAGGGTGTACAGGGTGTACAGGGCACACGGTGCGCACCCACCGGGCCTGCCGGCCTTCACGTCTTGGATGTGGGCTCGGGGGCCGGCCTGCCCGGCGTCACCCTGGCCATTGCCTTGCCTGAGGTCCTTGCCCTGGCTTCGGCCGAGGCCCTGCCCGCAGCGGGCGCAGGCCGGCCAGGGGCGCCGCCTCCAGCCGTGCGGGTCAGCTGCGTTGATGCGGTGGCCAAGAAGGCCGGCTTCATTCGGCAGGTGGCCGCCGAGTTGGGCTTGAGCCAACTCCAGGCCCTGCACGGTCGTATCGAAAGCCTGAAGATGGCGCCAGCGGATGTGATCACCTGCAGGGCGTTTGCCAGCCTGGCCGATATCGTCCGCTTGACGCGTGTGCACCTGGCGCCGGGCGGGGTGTGGATGGCCCTTAAGGGGGCCGTTCCCACGGACGAGATGGCCGCCTTGCCCACCGATATTGAAGTGTTTCACGTGGAACCCCTGCAGGTGCCGCATTTGAACGCCCAGCGCTGCCTGGTCTGGATGCGGCCCCGGCCCCAACCCTGAAGGCGACTGCCCATGTCCTCAACCTCTGCTGCACAGCCCGGGCTTCGGTCTGCCGCCCGTATAGGCGCCACATGGGCCGGGCTGGTGCTGTGCGGGGTGCTCAGCCCAAGCGCAGCCCAGGCCTCTGGCCGGCCAGTGGCCGAGGCGCCACCCCTGCAGGCCCTGCCCGCACTGGCGGTGGCCCCCTATATGGGCCGCTGGTACCAGGTGGCCTACTACCCCAACTTCTTCCAGCGCCAGTGCGTGTCCGACACCACCGCCACCTACCGGGAGTTGGGTGACGGCACGGTGGAGGTGCTCAACCGCTGCCGCACCGCCGCGGGCAGCTTTGACCAGGTCATCGGTCAGGCGCGGCCGGTAGCGGGGGCCTCGGCGATTGCCGGGGGGCAACTCCAGCCCGCTCGTTTGGAGGTCAGTTTTCTGCCGCGTTGGTTGCGCTGGACCGGCGTGGGCTGGGGCGCCTACTGGGTGGTCGACCGGCCCGACCATGGCCGCTACGCCATCGTCAGCGAAGGCCGCCGTGAATACCTGTGGGTCTTGTCGCGCACCCCGGAACTCAGCGCAGAAGACCGACAAGCCGTGCGGGCGCGCCTGCAGGCCTTGGGCTTTGACCTCGAGCGGCTCAAGGACCACCCCCAAGAACTGCCGCGCTGAGCGACGGGTCTTAAAAATAGTCACGCGCTTGCCCCGCAGGCGCAGGATTTGAGCCCTTGATGGGCGACAAGAACTGTATAAACATACAGTCTTGGTGACCCCTCATGTCTTGCATTTCAAACCCTGGCGGCCCGGCTGGCGCCGAGCGCCCCGCCTTGCCCTTGCCCCGCAGCGCCTGGGCGCCCCACCGCCGCTTGCGCATCAAGGGCGAGTTGTCCGTGCCCGGTGTTTGGCGCGCCGACGCCCTTGCCCAGCCCGGGGCCGTCTGGCCCAGCGGCCATGCTGCCTTGGACGCCCAGCTGCCCGGTGGGGGCTGGCCGGCAGGTGGGCTGGTCGAACTGCTGTGTGCGCAGCCGGGCCTGTACGAAGGCAGCCTGCTGGCCGCCCATTGGGCCCGCCTCACCCAGGCCCGACCCGCCGCCCGCTTGGCGTGGGTGATGCTCGGGCGCAGCCCCTGGCGCTTGCACGCTCCCGGCGTGGCCCATCTGGGCTTGTTGCCCCAGCATCTCCTGGTTCTGCAGCCGGCTACCGAGGCCGATGCCGCCTGGGCCGTTGAGCAGATGCTGCACAGCCCGGGCATCTGCGGCCTGTGGTGGATCACCCGCCATGCCCAGGCCCAGCACCTGCGCCGCCTGCAGTGGGCGGCCCAATCGGCCGGCATTGCGCTGTTCGTGTCCCGCCCCTTGGCTTGTCGGCAAGACCCGTCTCCAGCGCCTTTGCGCCTGCATTTACAGGCCGGGCCCGAGCAGGCCTTGCGGGTGCACATCCTCAAGCGCCAGGGGCCACGGCTGGAGCAGCCCATCGATTTGAACCTGTCGGCTTTTGAGCTGCGCGGGCCACCGGCCTTGCGCGCAGCGGCCCCGTCTTCTGTGCCTGTGCACCATGTGGTGGATCGCCCTGTACCTGCCCCAGTGGCCCCTTGAGGCCTTGGGGGCGCCTCGCCCCGAGGCGGTGGAAGACGCCAGCGGCCTCGTGTGCGTGGGTGCTGTGGCGGCCCAAGCGGGCGTGCGCCCAGGCATGAGCCGGGCCGCCGCTGAGTTGTGCCGGCCCGGCTTGAAGCTGCAGCCCCGCCAGCCTGAACAGGAGGCGCGGGCCCTGCGCACCTTGGCCCTGGCCGCCCTGCGCTTCAGCCCCAATTTGCAGCTGCGCCCGGATGGCCTGTTGATTGAAGTGCAGGCCAGCTTGCGCCTGTTTGGCGGCCCCTTGCGCCTGTGGCAGCAGCTTCAAAGGGTGATGGCTTCATTTGAAGTGAGCATTCACTGGGCCGCAGCGCCTTTCCCAGAAGCGGCTTGGCTCTTGGCCCGGGTGCGGGGGCCTGGGCGTCAAGCGGCTGGCCGGCAGGCCTGGGCCCTGGGGCCGCCATTGGGCGTGGCGCAAAGCCGGCAGGCACAGGCCGTGCGCCCAGCCCTGGACGCCCTGCCCGTGCCGCTGGTGCTGCAGGCTTGGCAGGCGCCCCCAGCCACCGAGCAGCTGCTCGAAGGCTGGGGGGTGGCCACCCTGGGCCAGTGGCGTGCCCTGCCCCGTGCCGGGCTGCAGCGCCGCTTGGGCCCCGAGGCGATGCTGCGCCTGGACCGCGCCTATGGGCTGGCACCCGACCCCCGGCCCTTTTGGGTGCCCCCGGCGGCCTTCGATGAGCGCTTGGACCTGCCCGAGCGCAGCCGTGACCTGGGCCTCATCGCCCAAGCCCTGCACCATTTGTTGCAGGCCCTGGAAGGTTGGTTGGTGGCCCAGGGCCGCTTGGCGCGGGCCTTGACCCTGCACCTGCTGCACGAAACCCGCCGGCACGAAGCCTGGCCGGACACCGTTTACCCCTTGCGCCTGGCCGCGGCCGAGCAAGCCGCCGAGCCCCTGCACCGCCTGTGGGCCGAGCGCTTGCAGCGCCAAGCGGTGGTGGCCCCCGTGGCGGCCTTGCGCCTGGTGCTGCAGGTCAGCGAGCGGGCTGAATCCCCCGAGCTGCAGCGGGCCCTACCAGGCTCACCAGGCCTGCAAGACCCCGCTGACACCCACCACGCCCTGGCCCGGCTCTTGGACCGTCTGCAGGCCCGCCTCGGAGAGCAGGCGGTCCAGGGCCTGCGCTGCCACGACGACCACCGCCCCGAAAAAGCCAGTGCCTGCGTTGCCCTGACCGGCCCGACCGAAACCCTCGCCGCCCGCCTGCCCGCAGCGCCCCGGCCCTTTTGGTTGCTGGCCGAGCCCGAGCCCTTGGGCGAACACCAGGGGCGGCCGGTGCACCAGGGGGCTGTTTTGGTGTTGCGCAGCCGCCCCGAACGCATCGAGGCGGGGTGGTTCGATGGCGAACCCGTGTGCCGTGACTACCA
>RGEP01000113.1 GCA_009918225.1 Betaproteobacteria bacterium
GCCTGACAGGTAGGTGCCCCAAGGGGTTTGGCCGCTGGCGCAGTTGTTCATGGTGCCCAGGATGCGCCGTCCGGCTGGGTCGGCGGCGGTGCGCATCATCGGGTGCCCAGCCGCAGGACCACCCACGGCAAAGGGCGTGGACACGGTGACCCGGCGCGCATAGCGCGAGGGCCTGACCATTTGCCACTGCCCATCGCGCAGGGCCACCTCGATCACTGAAAGGCCATGTGCGTTCTGGCTCTTGCGCACCTTTTCCGCCGAACCCGCACCCAGCCCGTCGGGGTGCAGCAGGCCTTCGTCGGTGTACTCGTGGTTCATGGCCAAGAGGCCGCGGCTGTTGCCGGCCGCGCTGGCCCCACGGTGCGAAGACGGCAGTGGCGGGCCCTTGTGCCCAGGCGTGGGCGGCGCGGGCATGGCTGCTGCCGAGCCGTCGTCGTGAAGCGGGTAGAAGTGCAGGCCATCGTGGTGCATGCCCATTTGCACCGCTTGGTCGTCTGCGCTGTTGGAGGCATCAAAGCGAAAGGCAGGCATGCGCCCGGGCACGCCGATGGGCTCTCCCCAGGCGGCCAGCACGGTGGCGACGTAGCCCTCGGGCAGTTGCAGCGCATCGGCGGTGCTGGGTGCGATGCCTTTGAAGCCCAGCCCAAGCGGCTGCCGCCCGCCGCGCGCGGGATCTGCCGCGCCCACCGACTCCTGGCCTGGTGCGGTGGCACAAGCACTCACCATTCCCAGAGCGGACAGCAAGGCCGTGCCGCCCAAGCCCTGTACCCACAGCCGCCGCGCGGGGTCGGACAGGTCGTGGATGCTGGGGTTGGAGGAGGTATTGCTGTCCTCCAGGGTGCTGAAGTCTTTGGGCATGGTCGGGGGTACGGCTGTGGTGTTTGCGGCGGAGATTGCGGCGGTGCTCGCGGGCCTGCACAGCAAGCCAAGCTGCACTCTAGCCGAGCCGGCTGTGCCTGAGGGACATGGCCTAAGATGGCCCGCATGAACCCTGTGTTGCTGATCACTGGTGGTGGCCGCGGCATCGGCGCGGCCGTGGCGCGGCTGGCCGCTGCCCAAGGCTGGGATGTGGCGCTCAACGCGGTGCGGGACATGGCCAGCGCACAGGCCGTGGCGGCTGAAGTGCAGGCTCTGGGCCGGCGGGCTTTGGCGGTGCAGGCCGATGTGAGCGATGAAGCGGCGG
Source organism: Betaproteobacteria bacterium (assembly GCA_009918225.1). GTDB lineage: Bacteria > Pseudomonadota > Gammaproteobacteria > Burkholderiales > Burkholderiaceae_C > RFTU01. The sequence continues at coordinate 1,184 of RGEP01000113.1, forward strand.
TGCAGGCCCTGTTTACACGGGTGGATGCCGAGCTCGGCCCCTTGCGAGGGTTGGTGAACAACGCCGGCGTGGTGGACATCGCCCAACGGGTAGATCAGATGAGCTTGGGCCGTTGGCAGCGCATGTTCGCCATCAATGTGCAGGGCACTTTTCTGTGCACGCGCGAGGCCCTGCGCCGCATGAGCACCCAGCACGGCGGCACGGGTGGGGCGCGTGAAGTGGCCCACGAAGGTGTGAGGGTCAATGCGGTGCGGCCCGGCATCATCGACACCGATATTCATGCCAGCGGTGGTCAGCCCGACCGGGTGCAGCGCATGGCGCCTCAAGTGCCCATGCAGCGGGCGGGCACCGCCGAGGAAGTCGCGCGGGCGGTGGTGTGGTTGTTGTCTGACCAGGCCAGCTACACCACCGGCAGCGTGCTCGATGTGGCCGGTGGGCGGTGAAAGGGGCCTGCCCATGATGAATGGCAAGGGCATGCGCCACGCCGGTCAGGCGCTGCTGCGGGTGAGCTTCTGGGGGGTACTGGCCGCTGAACCCATGGGCGGGGCGGTACACGCAGCCAGCGTGGCGGCCTCCTCAGCCTCCTCTGCCGTTGGCAGTGTGAGCACTTCAGTGGGTGCGGTTTCCACCGCCGTGGGTGCGCTGAGCACCTCCTCGTTACCGGGCGGAAAGCCCGTGGCCCAGGGGCTGTACCGCATTGAACAGGTGCAGGTCCTGCAGGGCGACATGCTGCCGCTGCGCTTGGCCGTCGACCTGTGGCCTGCAGGCCCGCAAGGGCTGGAGCCGCGCCAGGCCTGGCAGCTTCGGGTGCCGGCGGCCACCGCCACGGCAGCGGGCCTGCAGCCAGGCCAGTTGCTGGAGGTGCGCGAGCAGCCCTATGGCTGGTCGGTGCGGCAATCGCAGGCGCCAGAGCCGTTCTACTGGGTGCTGCACGACGAATGGGCGCAGGCCCTGAGGGCGCGGCCGCTCGAGGCCGTAGCACCGCCTGCTGCCGCTGCTGCGCCAGAAGTCCTCCTGCCCTAATGGTTCGCCTGGGCGCCGTGGCCCTGTTGCCGCTGCTGGTGTGCGCGGCCCTGTGCGGCGGCCCCAAGCCGGCACAAGCCGCATTCGCCGTCTGCCCCAGCCCTGAGGATGCGACACCGACCACAGCAGCCGATTGGGGCCTGCACCTGGCCATGGCTCAAGCGGTGCAGGAAGCGCTGCGGCTTGAGGGAGCAGAGCTGGCCATTGTTTCGCGCGCGGGGCTGAACCTGCGACCGATTGGGCAGGGCTATTCCCACGCCGGCTTTCTGCGCCCGCCCACCGGTGCTGGGGCTGCACAGCCCTGGACGGTGCGCCAGCTCTACTGGGACTGCGACACGGCGCAGCCCCGCATCTTCGATGAGGGCCTGGCCAGCTTTGTGGCCGCCAAGGCCACGGGCACCTTGCCGCGCCTGAGCGTGCTGTGGTGGCCGCCTGAGGGGCCGGGCAAGGGATAAGGGACAGGATAGGGGGCAGGATGATCGATGGAGCGAGGCGCCGGCCACGGTGTTGGCCCGTGCGGTCGCAGACGAGGGCTTGGCCCTGCGCTTGCTGTCGCCGCGCTACCAGGCGCATGCCCATGCTTGGAGCCCACACACCCAGAACTGCAACCAGTGGCTGGTGGAGATGCTCGCGGCGGCCTTTGGCGGCGCACGCGACCGTGCGGGTGCACAAGCCTGGTTGCGCGAGCAGGCTTATGAGCCGGCGGTGGTGCGGCTGCCATGGGCCGGATGGCTCTGGGCGGCAGCCGTGATGCCCCACCTGGGCTTGGAGCACCACCCACAGGAGGATTTGCGGGCCTTGCAGCTGCAGCTCAGCCTGCCGTCTTCGATCGAAGACTTTGTTCGGCGTCGCTGGCCTCAGGTTCAGCGCACCGAGTGGTGTCGCCGCGGGCAGGAGCTGGTGGTGCGCAGCGGCTGGCAGCCCTTGGACGAGGCCTGTACCCCGCGGGTAGGCGACCGGCGCTTGGCGCTGAGCCCTTGATCACCGGAGTCCCTTCATCGCCTGATTCCCGACAGGGACAGCCTCAAGGCGGAGCTTGCACAGCGCGCCTGCGCAATCGCGCCCACAATGTTGGCCGCGCCGGCGGTACGGGCTGATCCCTGCTGCAGGCTGGACCCTACGATCCCTTCGACCCCTTGACCCTCACTGACATGACCCAACGTCCCCAGCGCGCGCTGCTCGCGCCTGTACTTTCCATGGTTTTGGCCCTTGGCCCGCTGTTGCCCGCGCTTGGAATGGGCTCGGCACGGGCTGCTGACGCGCCGGGCGCCAAGGCCGCGCTCACCGTGCAGGTGGTGACCCCCCAAGCCGGCGAATGGACCAGCAGCTTGGCGGTCAACGGCAACATCGCGCCCTGGGCCGAGGCCGTTGTCGGCAGCCAGGTCAATGGGCTGCGTCTGGTGGAGGTGTTGGCGCAGGTGGGCGACTCGGTGAAGGCCGGGCAGTTGCTGGCGCGTTTCGATGAGGCGCCGGTGTTGCTGGATTTGGCGCAGGCCCGAGCTGCGGTGCAAGAGGCCCAGGCCCAGCTGGCCGACGCCACCGCCAACGCCCAGCGCGCGCGAAGCCTGGGCAGTACGGGCGTGGTGAGTGCCCAACAGTTGGGACAGGTTGAAGCGGCAGAGGCCGTGGCAAGAGCCCGTTTGGCCACGGCGCAAGCGGCGGTGGCTGCACAAGAACTGCGGCTGCAACACACCCGTGTGTTGGCGCCGGATGCCGGCTGGATCAGTGCGCGCAGCGCCACGCTGGGTGCCGTCGCTGGTCCTGGAACCGAGCTGTTCAAGTTGATTCGTCAGGCGCGCCTGGAGTGGCGGGCTGAAGTGCCGGCTGCTGAGCTGAGCCGCGTCAAGCCGGGAACGGCCGCACGCTTGACCACGCCTTCGGGCGCCGTGGTGCAGGGTACGGTGCGCAAAGTCTCTCCAGCGGTCGATCTCCAGACGCGAAATGCACTGGTCTATGTGGACCTGAAGACCAGCGAGAACAGCGATGCGCGCGCCGGCATGTTCGCCCGCGGCGAACTGCGCTTTGACGCCCGTCGGGCCTTGATGCTGCCTTCATCGGCTGTCCTCTTGCGCGAAGGATTCGATGTGGTGCTGGTGGTCGATGCACAGCAGCGCGTGCGACAAACCAAGGTCAAGGTGCTGGCCCGCGAGGGCGAGCAGGTGGCGGTGGAGGGCTTGGATGCCAAGGCCCGTGTGGTGGCCCGTGGCGGCGCATTCTTGGCCGACGGCGATGCGGTGCGTGTGGTGGAGGCCCCGACCAAATGAACGTCTCGTCCTGGTCGATCCGCAATCCGATTCCGGCCATCATGCTCTTCGTGCTGCTCACGCTGGCAGGCGCGATGAGCTTCAAGGCCATGAAGATCCAGAACTTCCCCGATCTGGATTTGCCCACGATCAACGTGGTGGCCTCGCTGCCGGGCGCATCGCCGGCTCAGCTGGAAACCGAAGTCGCCCGCAAGATCGAGAACTCGCTGGCGGCGGTGCAAGGCCTCAAGCACACCTACGCCAAGATCCAAGACGGTACGGTCACCATCACGGCCGAGTTCCGGCTGGAAAAGGGCACGCAGGAGGCCTTGGACGAGGTGCGCGATGCGGTCAACCGGGTGCGCTCAGACCTGCCTGGGGACCTGCGCGACCCACAAATAAGCAAGCTCAACCTGGCCGGTGCACCGATCCTGAGCTACTCCATTGCCAGCCCTCAGCTCGACGACGAGGCCCTGAGCTGGTTTGTCGACAACGAGGTGAGCAAGGCCTTGCTGGGCGTCAGCGGCGTGGGCAGTGTGGCCCGTGTGGGCGGCGTCACCCGCGAGGTGCAGGTGGCACTGGACCCGGCCCGCATGCTGGCCCTGGGGGTGACGGCCTCGGACATTTCGCGCCGGCTTCGTTCGGTGCAGCAGGAGTCTTCTGGTGGCCGTGTTGGCCTCGGGGGCTCAGAGCAAGCGGTTCGCACCTTGGCCACGGTGAAGTCGGCCGAGGAACTCGCCGCCCTGGACGTTCCGCTGCCCGATGGCCGGCGGGTGATGCTGTCCCAGGTGGCCAGCGTGCACGCGCAGCAAAGGCGCTTCGGAAATCGAGGTGCGCCAAGGGGTTCAGGCGGCCCTGGCCAAGCTGCAGGCTCAACACAGCCACATCACGCTCGATGAAGTGTTCAACTTCGTCGACCCGGTGCAGGAGAACTACGACGGCTCCCTGACCTTGTTGTACGAGGGCGCGATCCTGGCGGTGATCGTGGTGTGGTTCTTCTTGCGCGACTGGCGGGCCACGTTTGTGGCGGCCACCGCGCTGCCCTTGAGTGTGATCCCGGCCTTCATCGGCATGTGGGCCTTGGGCTTCACCATCAATGTGGTCACGCTCTTGAGCCTGTCGCTGGTGATCGGCATTCTGGTGGACGATGCGATTGTGGAGATCGAGAACATCGTGCGCCACCTGCGCATGGGCAAGAGCCCCTACGAAGCCGCGATGGAGGCTGCTGACGAAATCGGACTGGCCGTGATTGCCACCACCTTCACGCTGATCGCGGTGTTCTTGCCCACGGCCTTTATGTCTGGCATCGCCGGCAAGTTCTTCAAGCAGTTCGGCTGGACGGCGGCGCTGGCGGTGTTCGCCTCCTTGGTGGTAGCGCGGGTGCTGACACCCATGATGTCGGCCTATCTGCTCAAGCCCATCGTCCAGACCGGTGAGCTGCCGGATGGCCCCATCATGAGCCGCTACATGAAGGCTGCCGCTTGGTGCGTTCGGCACCGCTGGCTCACCTCGTTTGGTGCAGGCGCTTTCTTCGTGGGCTCGCAGGCGCGGCTGCTGTTGCAGGACCATCCGCATATCAAGCAGATCTACACCGCCATCGGCGGCGGGGCCGCGGGCAGCGATCCCTTCATG
>RGEP01000114.1 GCA_009918225.1 Betaproteobacteria bacterium
AGACGGTCTTGCGCCAGCGCAAGGCCAGATCCAGGCTGCGTGTGTAGCCGCTCAAGACGGCGTCAAAGCCCCGTTCGAAGGAACGCACCACCATGCCGGGCGGCTTTTTGTGGGCCTCATCGGTCAGGAAGCGGGCCGCCAGCATGGGCACCAGGGACAAGGACACGAAAGCCGAGGCCAGGATGGCCAAGCCCACCACCACCGCAAACTCGTGCAGCAGCAGCCCAATCACCCCCGGCATGAAGAACACGGGAATGAAGACCGCCACCAGGGAGGTGGAGATGGAGATGATGGTGAAGCCGACCTCGCGTGCGCCGCGCAGGGCCGCCTGGAAGGGCGGTTCGCCGTTCTCGACGTGGCGCACGATGTTTTCCAAGACGACGATGGCGTCGTCCACCACCAGCCCCACCGCCAGGGTCAGGCCCAAGAGGGAAATGTTGTCCAGGGAGTAGTTCAGACCCCAGAGCATGGCCAGAGCGCCCATCAGCGACACCGGCAGCGACAAACTGGGAATGGCGGTGGCCACAAAGCGGCGCAGGAACAAGAAGATCACCAGCACCACCAGCACGATGGTGCCGATCAGGGTCAGGGTGACGTCGTGCAGGGCTTCACGAATCGATAGCGAGCGGTCGTTCGTGACCCGCATGGCGATGGAGGCGGGCAGTTGAGACTTGAGCTCTTCCAAAGCGGCCTTGGCGGCATCCACCACCTGCACCGTGTTGGCATCGGGCAGCCGGAACACCGCCAAGGAGATGGAGGGCTCTCCGTTGAAGCTGGCAAAGCTCTTGACCGACTCGAAACTGTCCTCGACGCGGGCCACATCGCGCAGCCGAACGGGGATCCCGCCTCGGCTGCTGATGATCAGGTCACCAAACTCAGCGGCACTGCGCAGCTGTCGATTGGCCTGTACCGTCAGAATCTGACGGGGGCCGTCCAGGGTGCCCAAAGGCGTGTTCACATTGGCGGCAATCAGGGCCACCCGCACATCATCAACCGTCAGGTTTCGGCCCTGCAGGGCCTCGGGCAGCAGGCGCACGCGCACTGCATAGCGCTTGGCTCCGAACACGCTGATCTGGGCCACGCCGGCCAGGGTCGACAGATTGGGCACGATCACCTGGTCGGCATACGCCTGCAGGTCGCGTGTGTCCAGCGACGGCGAGTTCAGGGTAACGAACAGGACGGGGGAGTCCGCTGGGTTGACCTTGCGATAGCTCGGCGGGGCGGTCATCTCCAGGGGAAGGGCACGCTGGGCCCGCAACAACGCCGCTTGCACATCCACGGCGGCTGCATCGATGTTGCGCGACTCTTCGAACTCGATGGTGACGCTGGTTTGACCCAGGGTGCTGGTGGAACTGATCTGCGCCACAAAAGGAATGGTCTGGAACTGCTGCTCCAGGGGCAGGGCCACGGCGGTGGCCATGTCTTCCGGGCTGGCACCGGGCAGATTGGCCGACACATTGATCACCGGCGTGTTGTAGCTGGGCAGGGCCGCCACGGGGATGAAGTTCAGGCTCAAGGCCCCAGCCACGACGATGGCCAGGTTCAGCAGCACCGTCATCACCGGACGGCGGATGAAGATTTCCGAAAGGTTCATCGCGCGGCCGCTTCCTTGTTCGCGCCACTGGCTGCAGGGCCGGTACCGGCACCACCGCTGGGCTTGCCGCCTTCTCGACCCCGGTCGACCACCTTGCTGCCGTTGCGCACGTTCTGACGGCCTTCGAGCACCACCCGGTCTCCGGGAGCGATGCCCTTGAGGGAAGCGAATCCGTCGGACATGGCCAAGAGCTCAACCGGCTTGGACTGCGCCACGCCCTCGTCGTCGACCACAAACACCGTTCGGCCCCTTGCGCCCTGCACCACGGCGGCCACCGGCACCACGGCGCCGCCCTCAACCGAATTGAGGTTCATGCGCACCTTGACATAGGCGCCGGGCCACCAGCGGGCCTCGCGGTTGTCGATCTCCGCGCGAACCCGCACCGTGCCCGAAGCGGCGTCCACGGCGTTGTCGACGAACACCACCGGCGCGGTCGAGGCGGCCGCTTTTCCACCGCCCGCGAGGTCCTCGGCGGGGCGGACTTCCACCACCGCAGCACGGCTCTTGAGTGCAGCCAAGGCGTCGGGTAGGTGGCGCTGCGGCAGTGAAAAGGACACCAACACCGGGTGGAGTTGGCTGATCGTGACGAGGGCCGCCCCTGCCGGGCTGACATAGGCTCCAGGCTGAACGGTGATCGCACCCAGCCGCCCTTCTTGGGGGGCATGCACGGTCATGAACGACAAGGCCACCTGAGCCGCATTCACCGCAGCGCGCGAGGCGACCACCGAGGCGTCTTGGGTCTGCACCGCGGTGCGCTGCACATCAACGGCACCTTGTGAGATGAAGTTCTGCCCCAGGAGATCCTCGCTGCGCTTGAGCTGGCGCCGGGCGTCGGCCAGTGCCGCTTCATCCCGCAGCAACTGCGCTTGTGCGCGCTCCAGCTGGGCCCGCTCGTTGCGGTCGTCCAGCCGGAAGAGGACCTGGCCCTGGCGCACCGTGTCGCCCTCACGAACCATCACCTCGCGGATGGTGGCGCCGACCTGGGCGCGCACGTCCACCGTTCGCCGTGCCGTGACGGTGCCGGTCAGGTCCAGGCCCACGGCCAGGCTGCGCTTTTCTGCCTTGACCAGTGTCACCGAAACCGGACCGCCCCCGCCGGCGGGTCCACGGGCCTGGGGGGCACTGGCGGCCGGTGCTGCAGGGGCGGACGAGCCCGATGGCGCCGACCCTGTAGACGGCGCAGCCGAAGATGAGGCCGCTGCTGATGGCGGGCTGGTGCTCGCCGCGGCGTTGGCGGCCGCGTTGGGGGGCGTCTCGTTTCGGCCGCTGCAGGCGGACAAGGTCGCGACCACCGCAGCGCTCAGCGTCAGGGTTGCGACGGTCACACGGGAAATGGGCTTCATGGGTCGAGGGCTCAAAAAGGTTGGGTTGCGCCTCAAGCGCGCAGCGGGGTTCGGTTGATGCAAAGGCTCGGCAAGCCTTACGCAACGACGGAATTGCTCAGCACGAGCTTGCCTTTGACGGCCCGCGTGGCCATCAACGCATAGGCTTGGGGCAACTCGCTCATGGGCAGGATGCGATCGATCGCCGGTCGAACCAGACCTTGTTGGTACCAGGCGACCAGCTCGCCCAGGGCTTGTTCAAAGGCACGGGGCTCGCGGCGTACGAAGTCGCCCCAGAAAACGCCCACGATTGACGCACCCTTGAGCAGGGCCAGGTTCCAGGGCAGTGCGGGGATCGCACCCCCTGCAAAGCCGATGACCAAGTAGCGGCCGCGCCAGGCGATCGAACGGAAAACCGGCTCGGCGAGGGCACCACCGACCGGGTCATACACCACATCGGGTCCTCGGCCGCCGGTCATCGACTTCAGGCGCTCGCGCACGTCTTCAGTGGCGTAGTTCAAGGTTTCATCGGCGCCCAGGGTTTTGCAGAAGGCCGCTTTCTCATCGCTGGACACGCCGGCGATCACACGCGCCCCTGCGGCCTTGGCCACCTGGATGGCCGACGTTCCCACGCCGCCCGCTGCTCCAAGCACCAAGACCGTTTCACCGGCCTTCAGCGCGGCGCGGTCCATGAGGGCATGGTGGGTAGTGCCGTAGGTGAAGGCAAAGGCAGCCGCATGCTCAAAGGGCAGGGCGCTGGGCAGGGGCAGGCAATGCGCGGCCGAAGCGAGCGCATGGGTGGCAAACCCCCCGCTGGCCCCGATCACAGCCACGTGTTGGCCCGCTTGCAGATGGCGCACGTCGGGGCCCACCGCCTGCACCACGCCGGCGTACTCCGCGCCCGGGACAAAGGGCAGTGGCGGCTTGATTTGGTACTTGTTTTCAACCGTCAACAAATCGGGAAAGTTCAAGCTGGCCGCGCGAACGGCCACCAAGGCCTGCCCAGGGCCTGGCGTTCCCAGGTCCAGTGGGCCCCACCGAAGTTGGTCCGCTCCGATCGGGTTGTCGCAAAGCCATCCGTGCATTGTTTTCCTCGAAGTTTGGCCCCGCAGCGCCCGCCGAATAGGGGAGCGGCTGCCTACAATGGGCTGATGCGTATTCTCATCGCAAACGACGACGGTTATTTGGCCCCTGGGCTGGCGGCTTTGGCGCAGGCCATGCAGGGGCTGGGCACCTTGGACATCATCGCGCCCGAACAGAACGCCAGCGGGACCTCCAACGCCCTCACGCTGAACCGTCCGCTGTCGGTATACACCGCCGGCAACGGTTACCGATACGTCAACGGTACCCCTTCAGACTGTGTGCATGTGGCCCTGACGGGTCTGTTGCCTCGGCCCGATCTGGTCGTCTCGGGTATCAACCAGGGCGCGAATATGGGCGACGACACGCTTTACTCGGGTACGGTGGCTGCGGCCATGGAGGGGTACCTGTTCGGCGTGCCGGCTATCGCCTTTTCCCAGGTGGAAAAAGGCTGGGCTGAGCTCCAGGCTGCAGCAGCGGTGGCCCGCGCGGTCGTCGAGCGCATCGTGGCGCTGCGCTTGTTGGGTCGGCCTTTTCTGCTGAACGTGAACATCCCCAACCGTGCCGACGCAGCCCAGCTGCCCTGGCGCACGACCCGATTGGGCCGTCGCCATGCCAGCGAGCCGGTGATCCAACAGACCAGCCCACGGGGTGAGGCGCTGTACTGGATCGGGCCGGCTGGCGATGCACGGGAGGCCGGTCCCGGGACCGACTTTCACGCCACTGCCAATGGTGCCGTTTCCATCACCCCCTTGCAGATCGACCTGACCGATCATGAACGCCTTGGCGAATGGTCAGGTCTTTTTGGGGTGCCTGCCCCGCAGCCTCGATGAGCGGATCCCGGCCGCCGCCGCCTCGGCGTTCGCGGTTTCCGGCCTCGGTGTCCCCATCTTCGCCCGCGTCTGCGCCGTCTCGCGCCCAGGTCTTGCGCCCCCAACGCCCCGTTGAGCAGGCGGCGCAGGATGCCGCCCGTTCGGTGGCTCCCTCAGGCATGGGGCTCGATTCCGAGGCGGTGCGGCGCCGCATGGTTCAGCGCTTGGAGCAAGGGGGCTTGCGCTGTGAGCCGGTGCTGCGGGCCTTGGCCCAGGTGCCCCGCCACCAGTTTGTTGACTCGGCCCTGGCCGCACAGGCCTATGAGGACACGAGCCTGCCCATCGGACTGGGGCAAACCATCTCCAAGCCTTCGGTGGTGGGGCGCATGCTGAGTCTCTTGCACGACGGCGTGCGCGCCCGCGAGTTGGGCCATTTGGGCAAAGCTCTGGAGATTGGCACGGGGTGCGGCTACCAGGCAGCGGTGTTGTGTCTGTTGGCCCGCCAAGTGGTGTCCATTGAGCGTCTGGCCCCTTTGCATGAACAGGCGCGCCAGCGCCTAGACCCTTGGCGGGGACATGGGCTGATGCTCATCTGGGGCGATGGCCGGCTCGGCCACGCGCCATCTGCGCCGTACGACAGCATGGTGGCGGCCGCAGGAGGTGACGAGGTTCCGCCGGCTTGGTTGGAACAACTGGCCGTGGGCGGGCGCCTGGTGGCACCGGTCCACTCCGAAACCCATGGGGGGCACATGCTGCTCGTGGTGGACCGTCATGAGGGTGGTTACACCCGTACGCTGCACGAACCCGTTCATTTCGTACCCCTAAAATCCGGCGCGCAATGAATTCAACGACACGAATGTCCTTGGCTGTGCGTCGATCAGCGGCCGTGTTGGTCCTGTTGGCCACGGCCGGCCTGGTGGCTTGTGGCAGCCCCGCCAAACGAACCGTCGTGGTCGAAGACCGTCCCCTTGTCCGTACGCCGGCCACCGCTGCCGCGAGCAGCCCGCGCCCCGGTGCCATGGAATCCGCCGGCGCCACCACCAGCGGCGTGGCCTCCTCTGGCGAGTCCGCGTCCATGGCCGGCAAGCCGGGTTACTACACCGTCAAGCCCGGTGACACCCTGGTGCGCATTGGCTTGGACCACGGTCAGAACTGGCGAGACATTGCGCGGTGGAACCAGATCGAGAACGCCAACCTGATCGAGGTTGGGCAGGTGTTGCGCGTCCGTCCGGAGGCGGCTGCTTCACGGACG
>RGEP01000115.1 GCA_009918225.1 Betaproteobacteria bacterium
TCGTCGCCACCGTCATCGATGATGACGGTGTACCCCGTCGAAGCCAGGTCCGCCACCAGGTAGCGGTCGGCACCCGTGGATACAGATTTGTTGCCATACAAAAATCGCAGCGCTTGCATATCCAAGGTACCAAACCAGGTCGGCCAGACGCCACCGGTTTGGGCGCTGGTGCGGTCGATCATGACCGTGTTGGACAGTGATGCGAACTTGTCCAGCAGCACCACAGAGCCGCTGGTATCGGCCTCCCCCAAGGGATGCTGCAAACCCAGAGCGTGACCCAACTCATGGAGCAGCGCATAGTAGCCCTCCTGGCCGGGGCTCATGACTGCGGCCGACTCCACATCCAGCCACACATCACCAGCCTGCGCTTTGCCTCGGAAGAAATCCGGAACGAAGGAGTAGCCGCGAGTGTCCGCCTGCTGGTTGATCCCCAGTCGAATGTCGCCCATCAGCCGGGCGCTCAGTCAAAAAACTGTAGGTGATGGTGGCCGCCGTACCCGGGGCCTGGGTCTGCCAACCCGCGGCACCTCGAAGCAGAATGTCCTGGCCGCCTTTATCCAGGGATATCAGCGATATGACATCTAAAGGTGTGGTGATGCTGCCGACCTTGTAGTCGATTCGCTCAACATTACGAAACTCGAATGTAAAGGTCGGGGTCTTTTCAAAATAAAACGTCGCTGAACGCCCGTCGGCGGATACGTTCATCACCAGCCGTCCACGGCTGGCTGCATCATCGACCGCCAGAACCACGCTGTCCCGCCCGCCTCGCCCATCAATCAGGATGGTGCCGCTGCGCGCGCCGCTCCAGGGGCCCACCCAAAAGTAGTCATCCGCCTGAGAGCCGTAACCCTTGTCGCCGGGTTGCTTGAAGCCATGAACCGTATGGACATTGACCAGGGTGTCGCGGGTGCCCCATCCGTCAAGTGCGTAGCCGGCCTCCAAATCCACCAAGATGGCATTCGGCGAAGACCAGTACCACACCGTAGCCTCATATCGGATAGACGGATCAACGATGACCGTGTCGTTGCCCTGTCCAGGCTGCACCGTCGCCCACTTCGCCTTGATGGTGATCTTGTCATCACCCTCCAGCGCTTCATACAGGTCGTTCGTGGTGAGCTCGAATACATCGGGCCCGCTGGTTCCTCGAATGGTCGCCACGGTGACTCCTTAGAGGTATCCGATGGTTCGGCTCTTGAAGTTGGCCAAATTGGGCATGGCCGCCACGGTTTGCTCGACCGTGAGCCCCATCCACCGCACGGCGTCCGCCACAAACTGGTCGGAAGAGAACTGTGGGATCCATTGGCCGCGTTTGGGGTTGTAAAGCGAGGCGTCATCAGGCCCCCCCGTCTGCAGGATTGGGAAGGTGCTGCCGTAAACGGTTCCGCCCTTCACCGCTCCCCCCATGGCAAACCAGTGGTTGCCCCAGGCATGATCTGAACCCGCACCAGCCGCCGGGTCCAGGGTGCGCCCGAATTCGCTGATGACCAGGACCAGCACCTGGGAATCCAAGCCCATGTCAACCATCGACTTGTCAAAGGCCGACAACGACTGCGCTACCACCTCAAGCCGGCGATCGAGCCCGGGGTTGTTATCCCCCATTTCCAACTGTCCCGTATGGGTGTCGTAGCCCCCGTCCTTCACCAGATAAATCTGGCGCTGAGCACCCATCGCTTTGCTGTAACCGATGTGCTTGGCTACGAAACTCAAGTCGCGGGGAAGCCGAGAGATCGTTGTGGTGGGGAAATCTCCCGTGGGGGCAGGCCCCTTGATCCGGCCTTGTGCAAACTCTTGAGAGTCCAGATAGGCCGCGCGCATGCTTCGGGCGAACTCAGCCTCGTACGGGTTGCTCGACTGCAGCCGCGTGGCCCACTCCAATCGTTGTGTGACTGAGTTGGCGGGGTCTGAGATATTGGCGATGCCCCAATTGGAGTTGCCATTGCTGTCCGCCAAACTCAGTGGTGTGGAATTGGAGACCAAGGCTGTGTAGTTGTTGGTCACCGAGATCAGGGGTTGCCGGTTTCGCATGCCCTCTGGCAGCAAGTCTATGGCCCGCCCACCCCAGCCACTGCGGTCTTCGTCACCCATCCAACCCTGGATCCACTGCTCTTGATCGGAATGCGATCCCAGAAAGGGAGGCAGCTTGACGCTGCGGTTGCGGACCTGGTCGATCGTGGTGGGCTGAACCAGCGCGCCGACATTGGCCACGACCGCCACCCTCTTGCGCTCGAACAACTCGTACAGCGGTCGCACCGAAGGCGTCAGAGCGAAGGTGTGTCCAATGTGGGTGCCACTGAGGCGGAGCAGCGAATCTTTCGGAAGCGCCAACGAAGGGCGGGCCTTCGCATAGTCTGCGTAGGCGGCATCAACGGGAATGAGGACGTTGTTGCCGTCGAAGCCGCCATCTAGGTGCACCAACACCACAGCCTTGTAGTCGGCAGCCGCCACGTGTGACAAGGGCAACAGGGCAGCACCGATACCGGTCAAGGAAAGAGCACCCGCACCACAGAGAAACTCACGACGACTGGGTTTCATTTGATCGCTCCCATGGAGGGGGTGAAGGTCGCCAACTGCATCGTGGCGCCCAAGAAACGGGTGGGCGTGTCGCGCTGCCAAGACTGTCCAGCCAAGCCGTCTTTCAGCCCTTGCCGTACCGGGCCCGGCATCGCGCCGCGGAAATACCGCTCAGACAAAAGGTCTATGAGGGCGTCATCAGACTTTGCGATGGCCTGCTTGAATGGCGCAATCTCACAGCCGGCAGCCAAAAGCAGCTGCTCATCCTGCCAATCCCCATATCGGCCCAAGCGACTCGAGAACTCGCTGCTCAGCAGCGTCTTCTGCTCCGGGGCCAGCAAGTTTGAGCCCGGTGCTCGGTGATTGGGCGGATAAAAGTTGAACACCGACTCGGCGTACAAGGGCCGCTTTTCGGTCATCAGGTTCACTTCATTGGTCTGACCACTGCGACGGGTGGCCAGCCGGCAGCTCATCCCCCTTAGAACCGAAGTGTGCAAGAGGAAGGGCTCGCGAATACGGCCGAAGTGAGTGGATCCCTTTCCAGGCACATCGCCCGCTCGGGCTTCGGTGTCCATGAGGATCGCTCGCACAACGGCCGCCAAATCACCCTTGGTCTGGGTGAACACCGATGAAACCCGCGCCAAGTAGGCCGGCGAGGGATCGCTCGTGGTGAGTCCTTGGATCAGCCGCAGGGAAACAAATGGCGCGGTATTGGGATGGTTCATCAGGATCTCAACGACAGCGTCGAGGTCCTTGGCCGCATTGCCACCGGCCGGTATGGTTTTGCCCAGCACCACCTTGGCATCGGTGTCGTGTTGACTGGCGTCACGCGGCGCCATGGTGACAGCGAAATTCGCCCAATTGGGGTTGTTGCGAATCGATCTCACAGCCTCGGGCAACGGAACAAAGTTCCAGCCCGTCAAGGCTCGGGTCATCTCGATCACATCGCGCTGGCTGTATGTCTCAATGGGCTTGCCGGCGGCGTCTCGCTTCACCGATCCATCCGGATTCAGCATCACCATGCCCACCGAGAAAAGCTGCATCAACTCACGGCCGTAGTTTTCATTCAGGTTGCTTTTTGTGTTCTGGTTGTTGTCCAAAAAATTACCCATCGCTGGGCTGAGTGTGATGGTCTTCAGCAATGCGCCGTAGCTTCCAAAGGCGGATCCCATGAGGGTGTTCCAGTATTCCGACCCGCCATACGGCGAGATTCGCCGGGTCGACGTCACCAGAAAATTGGACAGCACCCAGGTCACCCGGTAGCGCAATTGGTCATCAGCGCCAATGGCCATATCAAACATGGCGTTGTTATGAGCGACCCACATCCGTGCGTTGCGAGCCTGGTCCGCGTTTTGGTCGAAGTTGATCAGGTCGGTTGGCGTCACGATTTGGGACGCCGGTTTTTTCAACTGCTCATCGATCCACCCCTGCAAGCCGAGGGTGCGCACGCGTGCGACCGAATCTGGCGAGGGTCCCATGGAGGCGTGCTCGAGAAACCGAGAGGCCGCGTAGTGCGTCACCACAGGGGGCGCTCCCACTGAACGTGCAACCTGCCCGTCGAGGTTGGATTGCAATGCGGTGACATCACGGTCCCCCGACCCGCCGCAAGCTGACAACAGCACGGCTGCCGTAGCGAGTGCAAAAACCCTGTTATCGTTGTGGAATAGTGTCATTTCAACCCTTTGCGCCACGTATGCGGCCCACTGCAGCCTACGATTTTGAATGTACCCAGTTCGGCACCACCTTGGCCATAGTTAAGCACTGCCATTGCGTTCTGTTGCCGTTGGCTGGGTGTATTTCGTCGAACCTGCAAGTTGAAGTCTCAAAACCCCACTTTGCGCCAAGAATCGGCCCTCCAAGCGCAGTATGCTGAAGCCGGTGCGCCATTTTTCACACTCAGGCCCCTCAGCATCGTGACACCAGCTCGCCGAAACAGCCTCAAACTGCTCCTGGCCCCTTGGGCCTTGGGCTTAACGACTGGGGCTGGGGCTCAGCAACGCTTGAGCCCGTTTCAAATGGACGGCCTTGAAGGGCCCATGTCCTGGCCTTTTGCAGGTTCTTCGAGCAAAACCTGGCTGTACCTCGACTTCTGGGCATCCTGGTGCGGGCCCTGCCGTCTCTCGTTTCCGTGGATGAACCAGATGCATGAACGATGGCACGGCCGTGGCCTGCGCATCGTGGCGGCGACGGTTGACCGCCGCCGTGAGGATGCCCTGGTCTTTCTGAAGGCCAACCCAGCGCGCTTTCCGATTGCCTTTGATGCGCAGGGGGCCCTGGCACGCCACCTCAATGTCAAAACGATGCCCACGAGCCTGCTGGTGGCGCCGGATGGGACCATCCTCCATCGGCACGAAGGCTTCACGCCCAGCCTGGGCGAGAAGGCGGCATTGGTCATCAAGGAAGCACTGGAGGCTGCATGACGATGATGAAGGCCTTGCTCAAAGCCGGCCTGCCGGCGCTACTGGCCGCCTTCGGAGGCTGCGCGCTGGCACCCCAGGTGCCGGTGGCCGCCTTTGAAAAAGGTGACCTGGCACGCCCGGCCATGCAGTTCGATGCCGACCGCCTGGAAGCCTCCTTTGGCGACCACATCTACTTCAGCAAGGAAGGGGCTTCCGGTGGCCGCTCGGTGGGTGGCGGGGGTTGCGGATGCAACTGAGCCCTGCCCTACAAGCCCTGGCTAGAGCGGCGACGGGTTTGAGCCTGGGCCTGGCGAGCACCGTGCAGGTGCAGGCGAGCACCTCGCCCACCGACACCGTGGTGTCCTTCAAGATGCTCGACTATGTCGACAGCCAGCCTGGCTTCAAGCGCATGGCCATTCGGGCTCCGTCGATCGGCCTGGTTACCCCCTTGGGTGAGCGCTGGAGCTTGGAAGGATCAGCGGTCACCGACGCCATATCGGGCGCCTCGCCTTCGTACTACTCAGTGGCCGACAGTGCGCAGCGCATCGACGAGCGGCGCAACGCCGGTGATGCGCGCCTCACGCGCCACTGGGGCTACAGCAGCGCCTCGCTGGGTGTGGCGGTGAGCAGCGAGCCTGACTACCGGTCGCGTGTGCTGTCTGCAGGCGCGAGCTTTCAAACACCGGACCGCAACACCACGTTCAGCCTGGCCGCTGGCCACGCTGAAGACCGCATCCTGCCCATGCGGCGGGGCGTTCGAGTTGAAAGCCACAAGCGGGTCACCGATGTGCTGCTGGGCGTGACGCAAGTGCTCACGCCCGTGGACATCGTGCAACTCAACCTCACCCATGCCTATGGCAGGGGAGATTACAACGATCCTTACAAGCTGTTTGACAAACGCCCAGACCTCCGGCGACAAACCGCCGTGTTGGCCCGGTGGAACCACCACTTCCGCGGGCCTGAGGCGACGCTGCGACTGTCTGCACGAGACTACCGGGACAGCTTCGACATTCGCTCTCGGACCTACAGCGCGGAATGGGTACAGGCACTGCCCGGCGGTTTCTCGATCAGCCCTCTTTGGCGCGCCCACCGGCAAACGGCGGCCTCGTTCTATTCCCCCCCGGACCCTGCCGACCCCGA
>RGEP01000116.1 GCA_009918225.1 Betaproteobacteria bacterium
TGGAGACTCGTTGGAAGAAGCCCGTCAGGCCGGGCGACATCATCAGCCCTCAGGCCGTGATCCGCGAAGTCAAGACCACCGCTCGCAGCCGTTGGGTCCGCCTGGATGTTCAGGTCCTCAATCAGCTCAATGAGATCGTAGCCACCGGCGAAGCTCTGGCCGAATTTCCACAAGGAGACTCCACATGATGGTCCGTATCCTGCGATTCCTGGCCGCAAGCTTGGCGGTTTTTGCCTGCACACTGACTGCCGCGCCTGCTGCGGCTCAAGAGTTTCCAGCCGGTCAACCTGTCAAGATCACCGTACCGTTTCCGCCCGGCGGTACCACCGACATCCTGGCCCGACAGCTGGCGGTGGAGCTCGGTCAGCAATGGGGCGTTACCGTCATCGTCGAGAACCGGGCTGGCGCAAGCGGCACCATCTTTTCCGAGCAGCTCACCCGGCTTCCCGCCGACGGCCTGAACCTCATGCTGACGGCCACCCACCATGTCATCAATCCGGGCCTGTATCGCAACCTCAAGTACGACGCCAAATCCGCCTTCACCAATGTCGCCCTGATCGCCACTGTGCCCAATGTTTTGCTGGTCCACCCCGATGTGCCTGCGCGTACTGTGCAGGAGTTCATGAAGTACGCACGGGAGAACCCGAGCAAGATGAACTTTGGCTCCTCAGGCAACGGCGGCGCCAACCATCTATCGGGTGAGCTCTTCAAGAGCGCGACGGGCTTGAGCATGACGCACATTCCCTATAAGGGTGCGGCACCTGCGCTCAATGACCTGCTCGGCGGCACTATCCCGGTGATGTTCGATTCCCTTCCTGGGGTCATTCAGCACATCAAGAGTGGTCGCCTGCGTGCTCTGGGCGTCACCTCTGTCAAGCGTTCTGCTGCCGCCCCGGAAATTCCGACGCTCGATGAGTCAGGAATCAAGGGGTTCGAGGCCACCGCCTGGTTCGGTCTGTACGCACCAGCTGGCATGAAGCCTGAGTTGCTGCGCAAGATCTCTACCGATGTGCTCAAGGCATTGGCCTCGCCAAAGATCCGCGCGCAGTTCGCCGAACAGGGGGCCGAGCCAGGTGGCCTCAATCCCGCCGAGTTCTCTTCCTTCGTGAATGCTGAGATCGATAAGTGGGGGCGTGTGATCACCAGCGCCAACGTAAAGATCGACTGAGTCCATGAGCCTAAAGGCCGAGCGCTCCGACTCCAATGCCACTGTTCAAGGGCAAGGCGCGCTATCGCACATTCGTGTACTCGATCTCTCCCGCGTGCTTGCCGGCCCCTGGTGTACGCAGAATCTGGCCGACCTTGGTGCCGAGGTCATCAAGGTCGAGAGGCCCGGACGCGGTGATGACACCCGCGCCTGGGGTCCGCCCTGGCTGAAGGCGGCCGATGGCTCGAACGAGTCAGACTCAACCTACTATGCCGCCACCAACCGCGGCAAGAAGTCCATCACGCTGGATATCAGTCATCCGAAAGGTCAGCAAGTCATTCGCGAGCTTGCCGCTGTCAGCGATGTTCTGGTGGAGAACTACAAGATCGGCGACCTGAAGCGCTACGGCCTTGATTACGAGGGCCTGCGATTGATCAACCCTGGCCTCGTGTACTGCTCCATCACGGGGTATGGACAGAGCGGCCCAAGCGCTCAGAAGCCCGGTTATGACTTCGTCTTCCAAGCCATCGGCGGACTGATGAGCATCACCGGCGAGCGCGACGATCTTGGGGGCGGTGCTCAGAAGGTTGGGGTGGCCATCGCCGATGTGATGACCGGGATGTACGCGTCCGTGGCGATCCTCGCCGCGCTCAACCACCGCACCGTCAGCGGGCAGGGACAGTACATCGATATGGCTCTTCTCGACTGCATCGTGGCCCTAGGGGGAAACCAGATCACGGGCTTCTTTGCCAACGGCAAAGAGCCGCGTCGATATGGCAATGCCCATGCCAGCCTCGTTCCCTACCAAGTGTTCCACACCGCGGATGACGACATCGTCGTAGCAGTTGGCAACGACATCCAATGGCAACGCTACTGCGAAGCGATTGATCGGCCGGATCTCGCAGCCGATCCTCGATGGGCGCGGGTCACCGGGCGTGTTACAGGACGTGGCGACCTCGTGCCTGAACTGGAGCGCACCATGCGCGCTCGTAGCGCAATCGAGTGGGTACAGCGTCTCGAAGCGAAAGACGTGCCATGTGGCCGCATCAACAACTATGCGCAGGTCTTCCAAGACCCGCAGGTTGAACATCGCGGACTGAGAGTCGACATAACGCGCCCCGAGGGCGGCGTCGCGTCCACCATAGCCAGTCCCCTCAGGCTGACAGGTACCCCTGTTCGATATGACAAAGCGCCGCCGGTGCTTGGCGATGCAGTTGATGAAGTACTCGGTGGCCTGTTGGGCCGCAGTGCCAATGAGATAGAGCAGTACCGAACCGAAGGAGTGATCTAACTCTACCTGCGCACCTCTCAAATTGAGAGATTGGGAAAGTGGTTGGATGGAGCCTCTCGTTCGGAGTCTGACCGGTTCCTCGGGACTCAATGTGCTCCTTGAGCCCGAGAACCTTCGCGAAGGCTGGGGTATCGTTCCAGGCAGGGAGAATCAGCGGAAGAGAAGGTTTCCAATCATTGCCTTGAATGAGATCGATTCGCAATGAGATTTCATGACGCGCGGGCAATGGCATGGTTTGCCACGCGCGCATGAGGCGCGACGTGGTTAATCGACAACGCCAATCAGGGTAGACCGCAGTCCCCGCGCGAATGCATTGGTGACAAATTCACAGGACTGTTCCCAACAACCCAATCCACCGGAGTGCAGACCATGACCCGATCCACGCTCAAGTTGTTGCCCCTGGCCGCATTCGTCGCCGCGGTGGCGCCATCTGTCTGCCACTCCCAAACCGCTGCGGCCTCTTCGGTCACGCTCTACGGAACGCTCGATGCGTCTGTGGTGTCCGTGGACAAGACCTGCTTCGCATCGGCCGGCTCGGCGGCTGCGGGCATCTGTGGCGCCAACACGCGGCAGGGTGGGGTCACCGCCATGGCCGGTGGCAATGTGGCCTCGCCGGTGTTCGGCATGCGGGGCTCTGAGGACTTGGGCGGTGGATTGCGCGCCAACTTCCAGTTGGAGGGCGATGTCGATCCGGCCAACGGCACCACAGACGGCGCTACAGGTGCAGGCATCAATGCCAGCGGCAGCACGATCGGGTCGATGTTCCGGCGCGCCTCGTGGGTGGGCCTGTCGGGCTCCTGGGGCAGCCTCACTGTGGGCCGCCGGCTCAACAGCTTCATCACCAACCTCCTGGGCACGCAGGTGTTGCTGAGCAACTCAGTGGCGGTATCGGCCGCAGCAGCTGGTGGCTTTGCCGATTTCTGGGTGAAGAACGCAATCACCTATTCCTCGCCGAAGATGAACGGGTTCGCCTTCGAGGCCATGCATGCGCTGAGCAACACGGCAGGTTCAGGCTCGGCAGGCTCGATGTCTTCGATCGGTGCGAACTACACCGTGGGCGGCCTCACGCTGTACGGCGGCTACCAGGAACACAGCGCATCGACCAGCGTGGTGGTTGTCGCTGCCGGTATGCTGAAAAACGAAATCGATGCCACCGCCACGCTCAAGGCCGTGACGCGAGAAATGCGTCAAGTCGCCATGAGCTACAACGTCTCCAAGCAACTGGTCACAGGTATCACCATCACCGAAGTCGAAGATGCGCGCATGACTTCGCTTCAGGCCCGGTACGCCCTCAGCCCCCGTTCCTCGCTGTATGCGATGGCCAACATCAATGAGCAGGGAACCCGCACCGACGCCAACGGTGCGCGCGTGGCCATCATTCCCGCGTGGGGAGCCCGTGCTTCCGCTGGGCCGGTGGCCAACACCACTCAGCAGGCCTTGGCGGCAGGGGTGATCCACCGCTTCTGAGCGGGAAGGCTTAAGCCTTGGGCTGCCAGCAGGTGCCTACAAGCGCGGCGGCCAACAGATAGTGAAGGGCCTGGGTCTTGGACACCAAGCCCAGCACAAGCGCCTCGGGCACCTTCACCAGCAGCGCCACGCCGAAGGTTCCCATGAGGCACAGCACGCCGGCGGCGCCCACCCAGCGCTGCAGGCCGCGGCGCCGTGTGGCCACGGTGTAGGCGATCCAAAGGCCACACAGCAGCGGTACCGCCTGCTGCCAGGCCTTCACGCCCAGCACCACCACGGCCACACCGACACCGGCCAACACGAAGGTCACCCACCACGCCCCGGCCAGCCGTTGCGCAATCGCGCTCTCCGGTTGGGCCAGGCTCATGGCCCAGATTGGAAAGGCGCCCACAGCGGCCACCAGGGCTGCAAATTGGTGGGCACCACGGACGGCTTCGCTCACATCCGGCCAGGATGAGAAGCGAAACACGCCCAATAATGCGGCGATGCCGATGAGTACACAGGCTACGCCGATACCCGCGCGCCCCACGTGTGCGGGCAGGCACTGCCAAGCCAGCCATACGCATACGGCGAACAGCACCAGATCGGAAAACGCGTCGGCTGTCACCTCAGGCCCAACCCGAGCCCCACAGCGCCAGGGCCAAGCCCGGCGCAGTCAACCACCGCATCACTTCCAGCCACAAACCCCAGCGGCGGCCTTCCATCAAGGCTGTGGTGGCAGCCAACCCGCACACCATCCACCCTGCAGCCAACGCGCCCTGCCAGGGGGCCCACTGCTTGAAGAAATAAAGAAAGATGCACACACCCAAGATGTTGAGCGTGTGTTGAACCGTGACATACCAGCGCAGGCCCGTACCCACCATGATTTCATGCCGCTTGAACAAGGCTGCGTCGAAGGGTTCCAGCTTTTCGCCATGCCAGCCCGAAGGGGGCGCAAACACCGCTTCCAGTTTGGCGGCCCAGCCCGCCGCCGATCGCACGTCATGCCAGATCAGGGCGTAGTAGTGGAAGTTGCCCCAAAGGGGATTGAAGCTCTGAAGCGGCGTCCGCACACCGTAGGCGATGGGTTGGTCGCGTTCTTCTGCGAAGGTGCCGAAAACCCTGTCCCAGACGATGAAAATGCCACCGTAGTTCTTGTCGAGGCAGTAGTCGTCCTGCCCGTGATGCACCCGGTGATTGCTGGGGCTCACGAAGATACGATCGAACCATCCCATTTTGGGCAGCAGTTCGGTATGCACCCAGAATTGATAGACCAGATCAATCAGCGCCACCACCACGAACATCTGCACCGGCACGCCCATCACGGCCATCGGCAGATAGAACATCCAATCAAAGAGGAACGTGGTTGAGGACTGGCGCAGCGCAGTGGACAGATTGAAGTACTCGCTGTTGTGGTGGGTGATGTGACCGGCCCACATCAGGCGTACTTCATGATTGGCGCGGTGCTTCCAGTAGTAGAAGAAGTCGTAGATGAGCAGCGCTGACGCCCAGTGCAGCGGATTCTGCAGGTCCCATGTGGCCACAGCGAACTGCTGATGCACCAAAAAGTACAGGCCTACGGTGAGCAAGCGGGGGAAGGCCACGGCCACTCGGCTGAGAACGCCGATATGGATGCTGCCTATCGTGTCTGCGAAGTCATACAGACGCCTTGAGCCGCCACCAGCCTGCGGCGTTCGATTGCCACGCAGCTTCCAAGCCCAGGCCCACTCGATGGCGATCATCAGCAGGAAGATGGGGATTGCGTAAAGGATGGGGTTCATCCTGTGGATTCTGGTCTGAGCCTGTCGCGTTGCGCAAGGGCGCAAGCCCGGATAGGGCGCGCACCCTGTACGCCACGGCTTCGCTTGAGCACGACCCTGCGGGGGTCAGCGCACACAACGAAGTAGCGCTCAACGAAGCTCAAGTAGTCGTTGAGTGCTGACTTCTTCCCTTTCGCGTCAATCTC
>RGEP01000117.1 GCA_009918225.1 Betaproteobacteria bacterium
CAGTGCGCGTCAAAGTGCAGCAAGGCCATCGGCTGGCCGTAGCGCTGGCGGTACAGCTGCAGCAAGGGCAAGGTCACCGAGTGGTCACCACCCAACCACACCATGTGCTGCCGCGCGATCAGAGCGCGGGCCTGCGGCAACAGCGCCTGCCGCATGGCGGCCAAGGACGTGTTGGGCAGCATCAGGTCACCGTGGTCCTCCAGATGGGCCAGGGGCGAGACTTCAAAAACCGGATGATGGCCGTCACACAACATGTGGCTGGCCTGGCGAATCGCTGCAGGCCCATGCCGAGCGCCGCTGCGGTTGGTAACCGATCCGTCCCAGGGCAGGCCGGCCAGGCCATAGGGGGCCGGCAGACCGCTGGCCGAAGAGGCAAGTTGTGTAGCGGCGCGCGCACGCAGGAAGGTCGATTGGCTGGCGTAAGGGAACATCATGTCGGGCTCTTTGGGCCCGCTGGCGGCTGGCGAGCAAACCCTTGACTGTAACGAGGCCTGCAGGGAATCAACCCCCGGAGCAGCCCTGCTTGCGGTGTTGGTGCTGGGTGTGCATACTTTGGATCACCGAGGCATGTTCCTTGGGCCAATGGAATAGAGCGTGGGATTGCACCCTCAAGGGGTGCACGACTCTGGCGCGACATGGACTCAGTTCCATGTCTGCAGGTGTAAACCGAGCATCGCGTTCAGGAGAGTCGCCCATGAAATCCCCGCGTACCCCCATTGCCTGCGCTGCGCAGGCCCTGTGCACCGTCGGCCTGGTTACCCTGGCCCTGCCGCCAGCAACCGCCCAGACCCCCGTCACACCCGCGGCCACGGGCGCTGCGACCGGCGCTAAACCGGTGACGGCAGACCCTCAACAAATCACGGTCACGGCGACCCGTCGTGACGAAGCAGCGCACCGCATTCCCTTGAACATCAGCGCGATGTCCGAGGACGAACTGCGTGACCAGAACATCACCGATGCCAAAAAACTCATCGCCGCCAGTGATGCCATCAATGCGCCAGGCAACAGTGCGCGCTTTGCCGACTCGGTGACGGTACGCGGCTTGAACGTGTCTCCAGTGGCCGCCAATAACCTGGAGCAGTTCATTCGCTCCACGCTGGCTTACTACCTGGACGACACCATGTTGCCGCACCTGGGTTACCGCATCAAGGATATCGCTCGCGTGGAGACCTTGCTGGGTCCGCAGGGCACGCTCTACGGCGCAGGAAGCCTGGGGGGCACCATACGCTTCGTGTCCAACCAACCCAAGCTGGGCAAGACCGAAGGCCGGATCAACACCTCCTTCTATCAAAGCAAGAACGGTGGGCTGTCCAACGACACCGATGGTGTGGTCAACCTGCCGCTGGGGGAGAACCTGGCCCTGCGCGCCTCCATGGCCCGTCTGGATGAAAAGGGCTACACCGATCGCCTGTCCAACCCCCCGTGGCGCACGGGCACCTGGGCCTGGTCGACCAAGCCCGATCCAAATCGAAACCTCTACGAGGATGATGATTGGCAAAAGGTGAATACAGGGCGCATTGCACTGCGGTGGCGGCTAACGCCCACCGCAGAGCTGACCTTCACCCATGCGCAGCAGAGCCAACTGGCCAACGGCAGCAACGGCGCCAGCGTCACGCCTTTGAACATCGCCAACGCCACCACCCCAGCGCAGATTGATGCAGCGTGGCGACTGGGTCGCAGTTGCACAGCGCAAGGCATCGCCTGCACCTATAAGGTGGCCACCGAGTCGCCCTATGTCCTCAACGACCACACGATCGTGTCGCGCTACCCAGAGTTCGCCGATCGCAGTTTCAGGCTCGACAGCGTCGACCTGGACGTCAACCTGGGCTTTGCCAAGCTGCACTCCAACACTTCGCGCTTTCGCGATGCACGCGTGGGCCAAGCCGACTACGCTCGCCAGGGCAACCTGTTCTACAACTGGTTCACGGCCGGAAACATCCAGCGGTCAAACAACTCGCTGTACATGACCTTCGACAACACCTACACGGGCACGACACATGAAACCCGCTTGGTGTCCACCGGGTCGGGCCCCTTGGCTTGGGTGGCCGGCATCTTCGTGATGCAGCAAAAGCGCAACTACAAATTCGACGAGATGTTCCCCGGCCTGGACACGCTGCCCTCGCAGGGCGACTTCATCTCGATTGCCGCGCAGGGTGGGCGCAAGGCCTTGGGCGGTGTTACCGACTCGGGGTATGCCGAAGACCTGGGCAGCCAGTACCGCGAGAAGGCGGTGTTCGGCGAAGTAAGCTATGCGCTCAGTCCCCTTCTGAAGATGACCTACGGCACCCGCGTGTTCAGCTATGAGGACACCGGTACCGCCTTCGTGTTCGACTATGCCGGTGGCCTGGCCGACAACAACTCGCGGGCTACCAGCAGTGGCAGCAGCAAGGCCATCCACAAGCTCAACCTGGTCTACACCCTCAATCCGGATCTGCTGAGCTATCTGACCTACTCACAGGGCTTTCGCCGCGGCGGTAACAACGGCTTCAAGAGCTTTCCCAGCAAGAACCAGATCGTCGCCCCGGACACCAACGGTTACGCACCCGACACCACCAACAACCTGGAACTGGGGCTCAAGGGCTTCCTGATGGACCGCCGCCTGCTGCTGCAGACGGCGGTCTACCGCATCGACTGGAAGAATGTACAGACCTACTATTCGCAGGGCTTGCCCGACCCCTTCGGCCTGGGGATTGACTTCCCCATCAACGGCACGACCAACGGTCCCAACGCACGGTCCATGGGCGGTGAGCTCTCGGCACGCTTGGCACTGAGTGAAAACTGGCAAACCCATTTCAGCGCGGCCACCACGCAAGCCGAGTGGACCTCCACGCTCAAGCGCTGCACCTACATCGCCAACAACCGTCCTGAAGACTGCCGCACCTGGACCGCGGGTGGAAAGCTTTACGGCGCCCCGAGCTTGAAATACACCATGGGCGTTCAGTACAACCGCTTGTTGGGCAGTGGTCATGAGTTCAGTTCCAGCTTGAGCCGGCGCTGGGTAGGCAAGATCTCAATGCCAGTGCCAGCCTGGCCAAAGGGCCGTGGAGCGCCACCCTATGGGGACAGAACCTGGCCAACACCCGGGCCCTGGTGTCCATCCAGAACGCCTATGACCAAGTGGTCGGTCCGCGCCTGATCTTCAGCCCGCCGCGAACGGTGGGTCTGAACCTGGGCTACCGCTTCTGAGGCCTGGGGCCCGCGTGCTTCAGCCCTGAAGGGCGCGGCGCCACAAGGCGCTGAGCACGCGGCCTTCGTCTGGTGCCAGCGAGGTCCAATCGAGCTTGGGGTTATAGGGTGAACGGCTCGGGCTGCCCAGCAGCACGATCAGGCCGTTGCGCCGCACGGGGTCCAGGGCAAAGGTGCCCAGCAGTCCGTAGGCATCGCCGAGGTGGCCCCAGCCGCTGAAGCCCCCACCTTCAACGAGCCGATCGCCCCGGCCGGGCCCGCTGCGGTCGGTAAACCGTTGCGGGCCCAGCGCCCAGGACACCATCGCCTCGTCCAAGGTGTCGCCGTTGGGCACCTGCGCCTCGTAGCGCCACTGTTCCGTGCTGAGCAGGCGCATCGCGTTTTCGCTGATCAGCAATTGGCCACCATGTCGACCGCCATTGAGCAACATTTGCATCAATACGCCCAGGTCATCACAGGAAATGCGCAAGCCGCCCTGGGGGCTGAACACCGTGGCATTGCTCCCGGGCACATAGCGGTCCAGGCCCACCGGCGCGGGCGGCCGGCCGGCGCGGTAATCGTCAACCTGCGGCCACCAGGGACCCTCGGGCTCCCAGATCTCACGCTCGCCGTCCAAGCGTCGTCGACGGTACAAGGTCGCCAGGTCCTGCAGCTCATCATCGGCCAGCGCCGAGGGCAGAAAACCGCCTCTGAGTCCCAGCGGTTGCAACACCAGGCGGCGCATCAGTTGATCGAAACGCTCGCCGGTGACCCGCTCCATCACGGTACCCACCACACCCCAGTTCAGGTTCACATAGTTGAACCAGGTGCCCGGCGCGCGCTGTCGCCGCCAGCTCAAGCCGCCACGGTACAGAGACCCGGCTGGGTGCAGCACCTCGCGCAGCACCACAGCGGGGCCCCAAACGTAGCCGCCCGCATCGCTCAAACCCGATCGGTGCGACATCAGCATCCGAAGGCTGATCGGCTGCTGCGCATAGTCCGGGTGGCGCAGCCGCCAGCCCAGCACATCACCCACATCGGCGTCGATATCCAGCCGGCCCTGGTCCACCAGGCGCATCACCGCCACCGACACCACCAGCTTGGAAATCGAGGCCACGCGAAACAGGGTGCGCGGCGTGACGGGCCGGTCCAGCGCGCGGTCCTGGGGGTGAATCGTGCGCCGGCCATGGTGGCTGCGGTAGACCACCTGTCCATTGCGCACGGCCAAGGTGCAGAGCTGACCCCAAGCACCTGGGTGGTCACCGACCAAGGCTTCCAGCTCACGGTGGAGGGTGGAGTACCGATCGGCCGACCGGGTAACGGCAGGCAAAGACGAGGACACCACGGGCGAAGCGGAAGGGGAAGCCGACGGGCTTGCCGACGAGGCGGAAACGGGCCCTGGCTTACCCGAGCTGCAGGCCGCCAATGCTGCCAAGGCCGAACTGCCCCCGATGTTGCTCATGCCTTCGGAGCCCACAAGGCCCAGGCCCGCCGTGCAGCCGCCAGTGAAGGGTCGATCTGCTTGAGCTCCAAGGGGCACTCGGCCGGCAGGCCAGCACGCACGCCCTGTCCCACCAAGGGGTGCAGCAAGAGCACACGCCCCGCAGCCACCACCGGCTTGGGCCCAAAGCGCCGGTGCAGCACGGCACCCAAACGGCCGATTTCAATGCCGGCGCGCCGCAGCAGCGAAGCCGCCTCGGCGTCGCCCAATTCCGCCGCTTCGGCCACGGCCAGCGCCAAGCGCCCCACTTCGCCGCGGTCGCGGCCGTAGATGAACTGCCGGGTGCTGGCCCAATCCGAGCCTCCGAGTTGCGCAAACAAGCAGCGCGCCATGGGGCTCTCCACCCATTGCCCAGGCCACTCGTCTTCACGGCGCCAAATTGTCGCCAACGCCTCTTTGGCAATCCAGTAACCCCCGCCCTCATCTCCCAGCACGAAGCCTCGCCCACCGGCACGGTGCCACACGCCAGCCTCGTCGATGAAGGATGCGATGGAGCCCGTGCCGGCGTAAACAAGGTAGCCGGCACCCGGTTCATGGGCTGCGCGAAACGCGATGTCCATGTCGCTGTGGCATTGCACGCAAGCGTCGGAAGTGCCCAGGCGCTGGGCCAAAAGGCCCGACAAGGCTTGTGCCGTTTCGGCCAGTGGCTCGCTCACACCGGTCACGCCAGCGTACACACCGGCCACCGGCCGGCCCGGCAACTGCTGCGCCACATGGCCGGCCAGGTCATGCAGGGCTTGAGCCAACTGCACACGGCCGGCCTCGGAGGCCAGGCTCATGCCACTAAATCCGCCCACCTGCCCTTGCGCCAGCACCTGCCCCTGCGCGTCCACCGCGGTCCAGCGGCACGCGGTTCCCCCGGCATCCAGTCCGAGGTAGATCACACCTTGATGAACCATTGGCGTTGGGCCATCCAGGCCGCCACAGCATAGAAGACCAGCACAAAGCCCACGGCAAACAAGAGCGACACCTGGATCTGCGGCAGTCCGGTGTGCTGCAAGCCGGCCACCAGGTGGGTCTTCAAGCTCAGGCCGTCGATCTTGATGAAGGCCAGGGCCTTGGCCACCAGACCCGCCAGCACAAACAAGAACAAGGCATTCATGCCGAAGTCCACCAGGGGCCGTGCCCACCAGCGCCAACGGGCGCGGCTGACCGCATCGGCCTGGCCGTCCAGCAGCCAATGA
>RGEP01000118.1 GCA_009918225.1 Betaproteobacteria bacterium
GCGCCGCCGCGGCCAGGTCATCGGAGTGGGCTGCCACCATCATCACAGCCGAAGGCGCCAGCCCTAAGGAGGCGCAAGCGCGTTCGTACACCACGGGCTTGGGCTTGTAGTCCCCGGCCACTTCAGCGCCCAGGATGGCGTCCCAATGCCAGCCGTTGTGGCGCGCCAGGTCCACCATCAGGCTGATGTTGCCGTTTGAACAAGGGGCCAGCACGAAGCGGCTGCGCCACTGCGCCAAGGCCGCGCCGACATCGGGCCAAGCGTCCAGCCGGTGCCAGGCCAGGTTCAGGGACTGGCGCAGCGCTTCGGGGGCTTGTGATGCCGGGCCGCCCATGCGCTCCAGCACCAGGTCCAGGTTGCGCCGGTGAAGCTCATCCAAGCGGCAAAAGGGCAGCCGGCCGCTGCGCACGGCTTCCATGGCACCCTGATACTCCCCACGCCAGGCATCCGCAAAGGCCAGCCAATCGGTCTGCACCCCAAGTGGCTCAAGGGCTGCTTGTGCCTGGCGTGCGATGGAGCGACGCCAATCCACCAGGGTGCCGAACACATCGAAGATGAGGGCTTGAACGCCTGGAAGCACGGAAAACTCCTGGAAGCCAAGGGAAAGCGGATTCCGGACATTGTGTCGCGGGATCCCGCGGTGCACAGGCCCGACAATGGCAACCATGGGAACCCTGTACCTTGTGCGCCACGGCCAGGCCTCATTTGGGGCCGATGATTACGACCGCCTGAGTGAATTGGGCCACCGCCAATGCGAGGCCTTGGGCCAGGCACTGCGGCAGCGAGGGTTGCAGCCCGCGGCCGTGCTGCTGGGAACCCTGCGTCGGCACCAGGAGTCGTGGCAGGCCCTGGCGCGGGGTTTGGGCGCGCCCTCGGTGCCGACCCAAGCCTGGCCCGGACTCAACGAGTACGACAGCCTGGCCCTGTTGCAGGCACAGGGCGGTGAGCCGCTGCCCCCGCATGACACGCCCGAGGGCTTCAAGGCGCACTTTCGCCGCTTGCGCCAGGCCCTGCTCGCCTGGATGGACGGGCGTATTCAGCCCCAGGGCATGCCCAGCTATGCGGATTTCAGGGCTGCAGTGGTGCAGGCCTTGTCGCATGTGCAGGCCCATCATGTGGGGCAGTCTGTTCTGCTGGTCAGCAGTGGCGGGCCGATCTCCACCGCGGTGGCCCATGTGTTGGGCGCACCGGCTCACACGGCCATAGACCTCAATATGCGGCTGCGCAACAGTTCGCTGACCGAAATGGTGGTGGGCCCCAAGCGGCTGGAGCTGCTGGCTTTCAACACCCTGCCGCACCTGGAAGATGAGGCCCGCCGCAGCTGGGTCAGCTACGCCTAGAGGAGCAAGTCCTGGGCATGACGCGCGCGGCTCCCATCGCCTTTATCCACGGCGACGATCCCTTCCCGCCGGTCCAGGCCGCGCTGGGCGAGCACACCGATTGGCCGGGCCTGCTGGCAGTGGGCGGAGCGCTCAGCCTGCAGCGCTTGGAACAGGCCTACCGAATGGGCATCTTCCCCTGGTATTCCGAGGGGCAGCCGGTGCTGTGGTGGGCCCCCGACCCGCGGATGGTGCTGCAGACGGCCCGCTTCAAGCTCTCGCGGTCGTTGTCCAAAACCCTGCGGCGCTTTCTGGCTACTGAAGCCTGCTCGGTTCGGGTCGATCATGATGTGGGGCAGGTCATGGCCGCTTGCGCGCAATCGCTGCGCGGCGGGCAGGCGGGCACCTGGATCACGCCGGACATGCAAGCCGCCTACGCGGCCTGGCACCGCGCGGGGCGTGTTCATTCGTTTGAAATCTGGCAAGGGGAGCACTTGATGGGGGGCCTGTACGGTGTGAACATCGGGCGCATGTTCTTTGGCGAGTCCATGTTCAGCCGCTGCACGGACGCGTCCAAATGGGCCTTGGCAGCGCTGGTGGCGGCCTGTCGCCGCCGGGGTATCGACTGGATTGATTGTCAGCAGAACACCGCCCATCTGGCCTCGCTGGGCGCCGCAGAAGTGCCCCGTGCCGAGTTTGTGCGGCACCTGGAGCAGGCCTGCGCCGCACCTGCCGTGGGGGATTGGTTCTATGATCCACAGGACTGGCTGTTGTTGGGCTTGAAGCTGCCTGAGCAGGCCAGGGCGCCGGCCCATGGGGCGGGTTGAGCAATTCAAGGCACGGGCGTGACCGCACCCAAAGAACTTCCCCTGGCATCGCTGCAGTTCTATGCAACGGCGCCGTACTCCTGCAGCTACCTGCCCGGAAGGCAGGCGCGCTCGCAGGTGGCCACGCCCAGCCACCTCATTCACAACGAGGTGTATTCGGGTCTGGTGACCAACGGCTTTCGCCGCAGTGGTTTGTTCACCTATCGGCCCTACTGCGATGGCTGCAGCGCCTGCGTGCCCTTGCGGGTGCCGGTGGCCGACTTCCAGCCCACCCGCAGCCAACGCAGGGCCTGGAAGCGCCATGAAGGCCTGCAGGTGCGGGTGCTGCGCCTGGGCTTCATGCCCGAGCACTACCAGCTTTACCTCAAGTATCAAACCCACCGCCACAGCGGTGGCGGCATGGACCACGACAACGTCGACCAGTACACGCAGTTTCTGCTGCAAACGCGCGTGAACTCGCGCCTGGTGGAGTTTCGAGAAGCTGCACCCGATGGAAGCCTGGGGGCACTGAAGATGGTCTCCATCCTCGACGTGCTCAACGACGGCATGTCGGCCGTCTACACCTTCTATGAACCCGACGACGCGGCCAGCTACGGCACCTTTAATGTGATGTGGCAGATCGAACAGACGCGCAAGCTTGGCCTGCCGCACCTGTACCTGGGCTACTGGATCGCCGAAAGCCCCAAGATGGCCTACAAGGCCCACTACCGGCCCTGCGAAATGCTGCGTGACGGGCAGTGGCTGCCGGTGAGCGATGACGCGCCTGAACAAGGCGTCGCGATGCGCGGGCCGCGCAGCGCAGACGAGGCCGCCTGAGGCTGGCCTGCCCGGAGGGACTCGAACCCCCGACCGGCTGCTTAGAAGGCAGCTACTCTATCCAGCTGAGTTACGGGCAGTCGCGTTTAGATTATCGCGGCGCGGCGTACTTGCCGAGCTCCAATTTGGCAATCGCGTTGCGGTGCACTTCATCCGGCCCATCGGCAAAACGCAGCGTGCGGGCGTGGGCGTAGAAGTG
Source organism: Betaproteobacteria bacterium (assembly GCA_009918225.1). GTDB lineage: Bacteria > Pseudomonadota > Gammaproteobacteria > Burkholderiales > Burkholderiaceae_C > RFTU01. The sequence continues at coordinate 3,162 of RGEP01000118.1, forward strand.
CGCCAGAGGGGTGTCTTGGCTGACACCAGCCCCACCGAAAGCCTGCATGGCCCAATCGATCACCCGCAGGGCCATGCTCGGGGCCACCACCTTGATCATCGCAATCTCAGACTTGGCGGTCTTGTTGCCCGCCACATCCATCATCCACGCAGCCTTGAGGGTGAGCAAGCGGGCCTGTTCGATCTGGCAGCGGGCCTCGGCGATGCGCTCCTGGGTCACGGTTTGCGCGGCCACTGTCTTGCCGAAGGCCACCCGAGCCAAGGCGCGCTGGCACATCAACTCCAACGAGCGTTCGGCCAAACCAATCAAGCGCATGCAATGGTGTATGCGGCCGGGGCCCAAGCGGCCTTGGGCGATCTCGAACCCCCGGCCTTCGCCGAGCAGCATGTTGCTGGCCGGCACACGCACCTGGTTGAAATCGACCTCCATGTGGCCATGGGGTGCATCGTCATAGCCAAATACGCTTAAGGGCCTCAAGACCTTCACGCCCGGGGTGTCCATGGGCACCAGGATCATCGATTGCTGGGAGTGGCGCGGGGCTTCAGGGTCGGTTTTGCCCATGAAGATCAGGATCTTGCAGCGGGGGTCGCCTGCGCCGCTGGTCCACCATTTGCGAGCATTGATCACATAGTCGTCGCCGTCCCGCTCAATGCGGGCTTCGATATTGGTCGCGTCAGAGGAGGCCACTGCGGGCTCGGTCATGGCAAAGGCGCTGCGTATCTCACCGGCCAGCAGTGGCTTGAGCCAGCGCTCTTGCTGCTGTGGTGTGCCGTAGCGCACGATGGTCTCCATGTTTCCCGTGTCGGGCGCCGAGCAATTGAAGACCTCGCTGCTCCAGGGCACCCGCCCCATGATCTCAGCCAACGGGGCGTATTCTTGGTTGCTCAGCCCCGCGCCCAGCTGGCTGTCGGGCAGAAACAGGTTCCACAGCCCTTGTGCTCGGGCCTTGGGCTTGAGCTGCTCAATGGTCTGCAGGGGGGTCCAACGGCGCCCAGCGGCGGTGTTGGCCTCCAGTTCTTCGTGCACCCGGGCCTCGTTCGGATAGATGTGCGCATCCATGAAGGCCAGCAGCTGTTCGCGCAGGGCCTGGGTCTTGGGGGAGTAGCTGAAGTCCATCGTGTTCTCGTTTCCTTGCGTGTCACGCTGCGGGATTCAAGGCCCAGTGTAGGCCTGTGCGAATCGCCAACCCAGCTCGGCCAAGGGACGGGCACCGGCTCCGGCTTGTCTCGCCTGCTCGCTGCTGGCGGTTCCGTCCTCCACCCGTTTGGCGATGCCTTGCAAGATGGCGGCCATTCGAAACAGGTTGTAGGCCAAGTAGAAATTCCAATCGCGCGCCAGCGTGGCTTGGGCCGATGGGTTGGTTCGGCCCGTGCGCCGACAGTAGGCCTCGATATAGGCCGATTCGCTCGGAATGCCAAGCGCCTGGAGGTCCAGGCCGCCGATGCCGCGGAAGGACCCCGGCTGAATGTGCCAGGCCATGCAGTGGTAGCTGAAATCAGCCAGCGGATGGCCCAGGGTCGACAGCTCCCAATCCAAGACCGCCAACACGCGAGGCTCGCTGGGATGAAACATCAGGTTGTCCAGGCGATAGTCCCCATGCACGATGGACACCTGACTTCCGTCGCGTGCGCTGTCGGGCAGGTGGGCTGGCAGCCAGGCGATCAAGCGGTCCATGGCCTCAATGGGCTGTGTGATGGAGGCCGCGTACTGCTTGCTCCAGCGTCCGATTTGGCGCTCGAAGTAACTGCCGGGCTTGCCATAGTCGGCCAGGCCCAGGGCCTGCACATCGCATCCGTGCAGCGCCGCCAGCACCCGGTTCATTTCGTCGTAGACCGCACCGCGTTCGGCCGGGCTTAAGCCTGGCAGCGACTGGTCCCACAAGACGCGGCCCTCTACATGTTCCATGATGTAGAAGGCGCGGCCGATGACGGACTCGTCTTCGCACAAGAGGTGCATGCGGGCCACGGGCACCGGGCTGTCAGCCAGAGCCTTCATGACCCGAAACTCCCGCTCAATGGCATGGGCCGAGGGCAGCAACTTGGCCACCGGCCCAGGTTTGCTGCGCATCACGTAACGCTGGCCTGGCGTGCTCAAGCGGTAGGTGGGGTTGCTTTGCCCGCCCTTGAACTGTTCAATCTGAAGCGGGCCGGAAAAACCCGGCAGCGCATGAGCCAAGTAGGCCTGCAGCGCTGCAGCATCGAAGGGCAGTTGGGAGGGCGTACGGGTGCCGGTGTAGGCGTCCATGGTGCGGTGGCGCGAATGTGCTGCGAGGGGGGAACTAGCGGAAGTTGGGACTGCGCTTTTCGAGAAATGCAGTCGGCCCTTCATGGCCATTGGGGTGGAACAGGTTGTCGATGAAGTGTTCCCGCTCTGCATCGAGTTGGCGGCCCAAATCATCCAGGAGGGCTGCCTGTGCAAGCTTCTTCACACTGGCCACGGCATTGGGCGCCAGGCGGGCCAACTGCGCCGACATCTTGAGGGCTTCATCCAGGGCCTGGCCCTTGGGCGCCACCTGGCTGACCAAGCCGTGAGCTTGAAGTTCTGATGCGCCCAATGGCGAGGCCATCCACAAGGCCTTGAGGGCCAGTTGGCGCGGCAGGAATCGCGCCAACTGCCAGCTGCCACCCCCATCGGGACTGAAGCCGATGCGCGAGTAGCTCATCACCAG
>RGEP01000119.1 GCA_009918225.1 Betaproteobacteria bacterium
AACATGACGATCAAAGTCGGCATCAATGGCTTTGGCCGCATCGGCCGCAACGTACTGCGTTCGGCCGTGCTGAATTTCCCCGACATCGAGGTCGTGGGCATCAACGACCTGCTGGAGCCCGACTACCTGGCCTACATGCTGCAGTACGACAGCGTGCACGGCCGCTTCAAGGGTGAGGTGTCCGTCGAGGGCAACACGCTCATCGTCAACGGCAAGAAGATCCGCCTGACCGCCGAGCGCGACCCGGCCGCACTGAAGTGGGGCGAGGTGGGTGCGGACGTGGTGATCGAATCCACGGGCCTGTTCCTGGACAAGACCAGCGCCGAGAAGCACCTGGCCGCCGGCGCCAAGAAGGTGATCATGTCCGCCCCTTCCAAGGACGACACGCCGATGTTCGTCTATGGCGTGAACCACGGCACCTACAAGGGCGAGGCCATCGTCTCCAACGCCTCCTGCACGACCAACTGCCTGGCCCCCATCGCCAAGGTGCTCAACGACAAGTGGGGCATCAAGCGCGGCCTGATGACCACGGTGCACGCCGCCACGGCCACGCAGAAGACGGTCGACGGCCCCTCGAACAAGGATTGGCGCGGCGGCCGGGGGATTCTGGAGAACATCATCCCCTCCTCCACCGGTGCCGCCAAGGCCGTGGGCGTGGTGATCCCGGCCCTGAACAAGAAGCTGACCGGCATGAGCTTCCGCGTGCCCACCAGCGACGTGTCGGTGGTGGACCTGACGGTGGAACTCAACGCCGATGCCCCCTACAAGGATATTTGCGCCGAGATGAAGCGCATGAGCCAGTTGCCGGTGGCCCAAGGCGGCCTGCAGGGCGTGCTGGGCTACACGGAAGACAAGGTGGTGGCCACCGACTTCCGCAGCGATGCCCGCACCTCCATCTTCGACGCTGAGGCCGGGATTGCCCTGGACGGCACCTTCCTGAAGGTGGTGTCTTGGTACGACAACGAGTGGGGCTACTCCAACAAGTGCCTGGAGATGGTGCGGGTGGTGCACGGCTGAACCACGGGGCCGCGGGGAAACTCTTCAGCCGCCCCGCTCCTTTTGGTTGGCTTTGTCACAGGGCTGCGATACGCTCGGCAGGGTTCTGCTGAGGAAAGTGGCGATGCGCCTGACTGCTGATGAATGTCCGCGCCGCGGCGCACCCCCTGTGACCCTTCGGGCCGCCCTGGCCCGCGTTCTGTCCCCCGCCCTCTTGGCCGTGGCCCTGTTGGCCGTGGCCCTGGCGGGCCTGGCCGTGGGCAGCAACCCAGCCCAGGCCGCTGCTGAACCCGGCCCGCGCTGGGCCCGTGTAGTGCCAACGGCCGGGGCTTCGGCTGAAGACCCGGAGGTGGCCCGCGTCATCGTCAAGTACCGGGCCGACAGCCCGCTGCGCCGGGTGCAGTCCGCCGCTGCCGGCGAAAGCGCTGCGGCCCCAACGCCGCGCCACGCGGCGCGCCTGTCGCTGGCCATTCGAGCCCCCTTGAGCGACGGCCGCGTGTTGGGCCCGCACACCCAATCGCTGCGCGGCCAAGGCCTGAGCAGCTCTGAACTGGCGCGTCGCCTGAGCAGCCTGCCCGATGTCGAGTGGGCCGTGGTGGACGAGCGCCGCCGCATTCACAACCTGCCCAACGATGCGCTGTTCGCAGAGAACCAACGCACCGCCACACCGGCCGTGGGCCAGTGGTACCTGCGCGCACCCACCGCTGAAGCGGTCTCGGCCATCAATGCCGTGGGCGCCTGGACCAGTACGACGGGCTCGTCCTCGGTGGTGGTGGCCGTGTTGGACACCGGCGTGCGGCCTGAACACCCCGACCTGCAGGGCAAGCTGCACCCGGGTTATGACTTCATCGGGCTGGACCGTGGCGGCGTGGCCACCACGGCCAACGATGGCAACGGCCGCGACAGCGACCCCACCGACCCGGGCGACTGGACCAATGCCAATGAATGCAGCGCCGGTGAACCCGCCAGCCCCAGCAGTTGGCACGGCACCCAGGTCTCGGGTCTGATCGGCGCGGCCACCAACAACGGCGTCGGCATGGCCGGCGCCGGCTGGAACGTGATGGTCTTGCCGCTGCGGGTGCTGGGGCGCTGCGGGGGCTACGACTCCGACATCATCGCGGCCATGCGTTGGGCGGCTGGCTTGTCCCAAAACGTGGGGGTCAATGCGGTGCTCAATGTGCCCAACCCCTACCCCGCCCGGGTCATCAACATGAGCCTGGGTTCACAAGGCACCTGCACCGCGGCCTACCAAGAGGTGGTCAACGAGTTGCGCGTGGCCGGCGTGACCGTGGTGGCAGCCGCCGGCAACGACACGGGCCTGAAGGTGTCGGTGCCCGCCAACTGCCCCGGCGCCTTGGCCGTCTCGGGGGTGCGGCATGTGGGCAGCAAGGTGGGCTACTCCAACATCGGCCCCGAGGTGGCCTTGGCCGCGCCAGCGGGCAACTGCGTGAACCTCCAGGGCACGTGTCTGTATCCCTTGCTCACCACCATCAACCTGGGCCAGCGCCAGGCTGGCGCCAATGGCTACAGCGACGGCAGCAACTACAGCGTGGGCACCAGCTTCGCCTCCCCGCTGGTGGCGGCCACTGTGGGCCTGATGCTGTCGGTCGACCCCACCCTCACGCCGAGCAAGATACGCGAAATCTTGCAGGCCACGGTACGCCCCTTCCCCACCAGCCGCCCATTGGCAGCCGGCGAAGACCCGGTCTTGGCGTGCCGCGCCCCGGACGACCGCGACCAGCTCGAGTGCTTTTGCACCACCACCACCTGCGGTGCGGGCATGTTGGACGCCGGAGCGGCCGTGGCCCGAACCCTGGCTTTGCGCCCCGCACCCACGCCCGACCCCGGCACGGGCACGGGTGGTGGCGGCGGCAGCTCGGGCGGTGGGGCTTCAGGGCTTGGGTGGCTGCTCGGGCTCTTGCTCGCGACCGGGGCGCTGCACGCCCTGAACCGACGCAGCCGCGGGCGGGCCGGGACTCGCCTGGGCTGACGCAGCGGGCGAGGGCTTCGACGGCACCGTCGAAACCCCTGGGCCGGACCCTGGTCCTGAGGGGGCTGGGCCTGAGGGGGCAGATCCTGATGGCGCCATCGAGGCCGGAGAAGGGCTCACGGCGGGCGGTGCTGGTTTGGGCGCGGATGTCAGGGCTGATGCGGGTGCAGACCCGGGCGTTGATGCCGGTGTTGCAGCCGGTGTTGCCGCCGTGGCCGATACGGGCGCTGATGCGGCTGATGCAGCAGGGGCGGCCGGCGTTGCCGCCTCAGCGCCGGGCGCCGCAGCCGTGACCACCACGATCGACTCGGGGCGGCGCTGCAAGGCCAACCGTTCCGGTTCGCGCTCGGATGCACTGGGCGTGGGCCACACCGCCTGTTGGAAGTGGGCCGGGCCGAAAGCCCAGAAGGCCACGGGCACATGGGCCAAGGCGAGCAAGGTGATCAGGCGTCGGGTCATGGTGCGCTAGTGTGCGTCAAAGCGGCGGTGCCGGCCGCACCTGTGCCTCACCGGCCAGCACCCGGTGCACGCGCCCATCGGCCTGCACCAGCAAGGCCCCGTCTTCGGCAATGCCCACGCAATGGCCCTGGGGCACGGGCCCGGCCGAGAGCGTGACCTCCTGACCGATCAAAGCATCACGCTGTTCCACCGCTGTGCGAATGGGCCCAAAGCCCTGGGCTTCAAAGTCCACCATGGCGCGGGCCACCGCATCGGCGGCCAGGTGCCACAAGGCCGGCGCCTCGTCTTGGGGTCGCCATGCGGAGGTGCCGGCCACCCCTTGAGGCGGCAAGCCCTGGGGGTCGAGTTGGTGCGCCTGCACATTCACCCCCACGCCCACCACCACCCAGCGGGTGCCGGCATCGGGTGCCACGGCAGCCTCTTGCGGCTCGGACGCGGGCCACGGCACGGTCTCGATGAGGATGCCTGCGAGCTTGCGGCCGTAGGCGGGCATGCCCGCCCGTGCTCCAGCAGCAGGTGGGTCAAACCACCACAGGTCATTGGGCCACTTGAGCAAGAGGCGGCCCTGCCCGGAAGGCGGCTGGCCGTGGGGCCACGGTTGCAAGGCCTGCGCCAAGGCATGGCCGATGGCCAATGACAGCGCACTCCAGCCCCGCAAGGGGCGCAAGGGCCAGGCCAGGCTGAAGGTCAGGCTGGCGCCGGCTTGTGCCACCCATGTGCGGCCCATGCGGCCGCGGCCACTGGTCTGCTCTTCGGCCAACAGCACCTGGGGCACGCGCTGCTCAGGGAGCAAGCGGCGCACCGTCTCCAGCAGGTCGGTGTTGGTAGAGCCTGTTTGGGCGACCGCTCGCACCGATACCGGCCCCGCCCAAGCGGCCAGGCGCCGCGCCAGGCCGGGCGCATCCCAGTCCAGGCGCGTGGTGGGGCTCACCGCTTGGGTGAGAGCATCGTGCCGCGGCAAGCGCGCGCACCGCAGTGGCAAGCGAACTTCTTCTTCAGCGCCGGGGTGTAGCGCTCGTCGATGGTCAGGCCCGCGTGAGGGGCCCGCAGGGGTGGACGATGAGGAGCGGCCCTTGGCTTGCACGGTGTTGGACTTTGGGTACATTGAATTCATGGGTGCGCGCGTGCGTGTGCGCACACGAGCGCGTGCACACGCACGCGAAGCCGCCGATTGTAGGCAGCCCCCGGGCGCCCCGATGAACGACCAAGGAAACCGATTCGAATGAGCAAGACTCTCATCATTGCCGAGAAGCCCAGCGTGGCCCAGGACATCGTGCGCGCGCTCACGCCCACGGTGGGCAAGTTCGAGAAGCACGCCGACCATTTCGAGAACGACACGCATGTGGTCACCTCGGCCGTGGGTCACCTGGTGGAAATCAAAGCCCCCGAGCAGTACGACGTTAAGCGAGGCAAGTGGAGCTTTGCCCACCTGCCGGTGGTGCCACCGCACTTTGAGCTCGCCCCCATCGACAAGGCCAAGGCGCGGCTCAATGCGGTGGTCAAGCTGGTCAAGCGCAAGGACGTGGCTCGCCTGATCAATGCGTGTGACGCCGGACGCGAAGGCGAGCTGATCTTCAGGCTCATCGTGCAGTACGCGGGCACCGAGAAAAAGCCCATAGACAAGCCGGTGGAGCGCTTGTGGCTGCAAAGCATGACGCCGCAGGCCATCCGCGATGGTTTTGACAAGCTGCGCAGCGACGCGCAGATGCAGGGCCTGGCCGATGCGGCGCGAAGCCGCAGCGAGGCCGACTGGCTGGTGGGCATCAACGGCACCCGGGCCATGACGGCCTTCAATTCCCGCGACGGGGGTTTCTTCCTGACCACCGTGGGGCGGGTGCAGACACCCACGCTGTCCATCGTGGTGGAGCGTGAAGAGCTCATCCGCAAGCATGTGGCGCGTCCCTACTGGGAGGTCAAAGCGCAGTTCGATGCCCAGGCCGGTCAATACGAAGGCAAGTGGTTCGACCCGAGCTTCAAGAAAAGCGACGATGCCGATCGGCGTGCCGACCGGCTGTGGGACGAGGCCTTGGCCCAAGCCGTGGCCCAGGCGGTGCGCGGCCGGCCCGCCACCGTGCAAGAGGAATCCAAACCCACCACACAGGCCTGCCCGGCCTTGTACGACCTCACCACGCTGCAGCGCGAGGCCAATTCGCGCTTTGGTTTCTCGGCCAAGACCACCTTGTCCATCGCCCAGGCGCTGTATGAAAAGCACAAGGTGCTGACCTACCCCAGAACCGACTCGCGCCACCTGCCCGAAGACTATTTGGGCACGGTGAAGAACACGGTGTCGATGCTGGCCGACGAAGACCTGCCCGGGCCACTGCGCGCGCTGTCAGCGCATGCGCGGGTGGCGCT
>RGEP01000120.1 GCA_009918225.1 Betaproteobacteria bacterium
GATCAAGCCCGGCGCGGTGCGCATCGAGCGGGCCGACAACGGCGAAGAAGAGTTCGTCTTTGTGGCCGGCGGCATCCTGGAGGTGCAACCCAACCGCGTCACGGTGTTGGCCGACACCGCCATTCGGGGCCATGACCTGGACGAAGCCAAGGCCAACGAAGCCAAGAAGCACGCCGAAGAGATGATGAAGAGCGCCAAGAGCGACATCGACTTCGCCGCCGCACAAAGCGAGTTCGCCGCGATGGCCGCCCAGCTGGCGGCCATCCGCAAGTTCCGCAAGAAGTAAGCCCGGCGCTGCTCCCACCCCGACGCCCACCCGGCCCGCGCCTGGTGGGCGTTGTTCTTTTTGCGCGTCAATCCGGGCTGTCAACTCTGGCGAACACGGCGCTGCCGTCGATAATGCACAGCGAGGAGAGAAGTCCATGAGCCCAACGGCCTACGCCAACGACCAGTTCCTGCGCGCCTGCCTGCGCCAGCCCACCGACCACACCCCCGTGTGGCTGATGCGCCAAGCCGGGCGCTACCTGCCCGAATACAACGCCACGCGCGCGCGGGCCGGCAGCTTCATGGGGCTGGCCACCAGCCCCGACTTCGCCACCGAGGTGACGCTGCAACCCCTGGACCGCTACCCGCTGGACGCGGCCATCCTGTTCTCCGACATCCTGACCGTTCCCGACGCCATGGGCCTGGGGCTGAGCTTTGCCGCGGGTGAAGGCCCGCGATTTGCCAAGACGGTGCGTGAGGAAGCGGACGTGGCGGCCTTGCGGGTGCCCGACCTGGACAAGCTGCGCTATGTGTTCGATGCGGTGGCGTCCATCCGCCGCGCCCTGACGCTGCCCGACGGCCGCAGCCGCGTGCCCTTGATTGGGTTTTCGGGCAGCCCCTGGACGCTGGCCTGCTACATGGTGGAGGGCGCAGGCAGCGACGACTACCGGCATGTGAAGAGCCTGATGTACCGCCGCCCCGACCTGATGCACCGAATCTTGGACATCAATGCCCAGGCGGTGACGGCCTACCTCAATGCCCAGATCGAAGCCGGTGCCCAAGCGGTGATGGTGTTCGACAGCTGGGGGGGCGTGTTGGCTGATGGGGCCTTCCAGGCCTTCAGCCAGGCCTATACCCACCGGGTGGTGCAGGGCCTCAAGCGCGAGCACCAGGGCCAACGCATTCCCAGCATCGTGTTCACCAAGGGCGGTGGCCAATGGCTGGAGGGCATTGCCGCCTGCGGCGCCGACGTGGTGGGCCTGGACTGGACCACCAGCCTGACGGCGGCCCGCGCAAGGGTGGCGGATCGGGTGGCCCTGCAGGGCAACATCGACCCGATGGTGCTGTTTGGCGGTGAGGCTGCGGTGCGCGCTGAGGTGCGCCGCACCTTGGATGCTTTCGGCTCGCCGCAGCGTGCCGATGGTGGATGGGGCGGACATGTCCTGAACCTCGGACATGGATTGAACCAGCACACCCCGCCGGACGCGGTGGCCGCGCTGGTGGATGAAGCCCATGCCTATTCGCGCAAAAGCCGATCGACCTGAGCCTCATGTGTGCGCTCACTCGCGCTCAAAACTCGGTTGATTCGCACCCTCATCGCCCGTGACGTTTGACCGGCCCGGGGCTGGTCTTCAGGGGACTTATCCCCAAAGCGGTGCAAGCGGTACTTGGCTTCACTTGCAGCTGCATTTGGCTTGAGAAACATCAAAACTTTTTTCCAAGTGCTTGATTCTTCGAAAAGAATTCGACTGCCTCCGGATGAGGCAGCTCAAGCCGGCGCAAAGCAAAATCAGGCACTTGGCGCATCCATCGTCAGCTTGTCCCCAAACTTGTCCACAGAATTCGTGGGTAAGCCGTAAAACACCAAACGAATCAAGACCTTACTTGCCGTGGCTCAGGACTTGGATTCGTCAGCCGGTGTAAGCCCTCCGAACAGCGCCGCGACCCTGTTGACACCGGTGGTGGTGGACCTGCCCCACCACAGCGGGCTGGGCGGGGCGCTGAGTTATCGACACACGGGGCCCCTGCCTGCCGGTACCCTGGTGCAGGTGCCCTTGGGACGCCGAGAGGTGCTGGGCATCGTGTGGGATGCACCGCGCGAGGCCGCCGATACGGTGGAGCCCGAAGCCTGTAAACCGGTGGGCGCGGTGCTGGACCTGCCGCCCTTGAGCGATCACTGGCGCGCCTTGGTCAGCTTTGCCGCTGACTACTACCGACGGGGCCTGGGCGAGTTGGCCTTGTCGGTGTTGCCGCCGGAGCTGCGAAAGGCCACGCCGGCGGCCTTGGCGCGGCGCAGTGCGCGCCTGGCCCGCGCGCCCTCGCCTGGGCCGGTGGCGCCCAGCGCCCTGCCACCGCTCACCCCTGAACAGTCGGCTGTCTTGCAGGACCTCGTGGGGCTCACCGCGGTGCAACGCCCGGGTGACGAGCAGACCGCTTCGGCGGGCCGCCCTCGGCGTGGCGCAGCGCCCACGCCGGTGCTCTTGCACGGGGTGACGGGCAGCGGCAAGACCGAGGTGTATCTGCGCCTGGCCCAAGAGGCCTTGGCCCAAGGCCGTCAGGTGCTGGTGATGGTGCCCGAAATCAACCTCACCCCTCAGCTGGAGGCGCGGCTGCGCGAGCGCTTTGCTTGCCATACGCTGGTCACCTTGCACAGCGGCCTGACCCCGGCGCAAAGGGTCAACCATTGGCTGCAGGCCCACTTGGGCCAGGCCGACCTGCTGTTGGGCACGCGGCTGTCGGTGATGGCGTCCCTGCCGCGCCTGGGGCTCATCGTGGTCGATGAAGAACACGATCCGTCCTACAAGCAGCAAGAGGGTGCACGCTATTCCGCCCGTGACCTGGCGGTGTACCGAGCCCACTTGGAAGGGCTGCCGGTGATCCTGGGTTCGGCCACGCCGTCGCTGGAGTCGTGGCGCCACGCGCAACAGGGACGCTACCGCCTCTTGCGCATGCCCAGCCGGGTGGGCGATGGGGCCCTGCCTCAAGTGGACCTGGTGGACCTGAACCTGCAGCCCCGCAGCGTGGTCTCTGGCGCCGGGGGCAGCCTGTTGTCAACCGCCCTGGTGGCGGCTGTGCAAGAGCGCATTGACCGCGGTGAGCAAAGCCTGTTGCTGCTCAACCGCCGGGGCTATGCGCCGGTTCTGCACTGCGGTGCTTGTGGGTGGAAGAGCGAGTGTCCGCACTGCAGCGCCTGGCGGGTGTTTCACAAGGTGGACCGCAGCCTGCGTTGCCACCACTGCGGTGCCGGCGAGCGCGTGCCCCGGGCCTGCCCGGCTTGCGGCAACCTGGACCTGTCGGCCATCGGACGCGGCACAGAGCGGCTGGAAGAACAGCTCTTGCCGCTGTTGCGTGGCCGCGATGGCGGACCACCGCGCCTGTTGCGCATCGATGCCGACACCACCCGCCGCGCGGGCTCGCTGCAAAGCCAACTCGCACAGGTGCACGAGGGCGATGTGGAGGTGCTGGTGGGCACCCAAATGGTGGCCAAGGGGCACGACTTTCGCCGGATCACCCTGGTGGCTGCTGTGAACCCCGACGGCGCGCTGTTCAGCAGCGACTTTCGGGCACCCGAACGCTTGTTCGCCTTGTTGATGCAGGCCGCCGGCCGTGCGGGACGAGACGCGCAACAAGCTGCCCGCAGCCGGATGTTGGTGCAAACCGCCTTTCCCACCCACCCCTTGGTGCAGGCCCTGCGGCAACACGACTACGAGGCTTTTGCCGCCTCGCAACTGCAGGAGCGCGAGGCGGTGGGGCTGCCGCCCTACAGCCACCTGGCGGTGCTGCGGGTAGAGGCGCGCAGCATCGAAGCCGCGCAGGCCTTCATGGCCGAAGCGGGTGCCGCCGCGCAAGCCACGCTGCAGCTGCTGCAGGCTCAGCAGTTCCTGTCGGCCGGCGAGCTCACGCTGTACCCCGCTGTGCCGGCGCCCATGGCGCGGGTGGCCGACCTGGAGCGTTGGCAGATGCTCCTGGAGTCGGCTTCACGCCCGGCCCTGCAAGCCTTGCTGCGGCAGTGGTCGCCGCAACTTCTGGCCTTGAGGGAGCACCACCGTGCGGTGGTCCGCTGGGCCCTGGATGTGGACCCGCTGAGCCTTTAGAGCCGCTTCAGCGCAGGGGCTGCACGCCAAAGCCCCAGGCCCATAGCGTGAAGGTGATGAAGGCCAGGGTGGTCGAGCCCATGATGATGCGCGCCACCAGGCCATTGTTCGCCCCGTAGCGTTCGGCCAGCATGGACACATTGCTGGCGCTGGGCAAGGCCGCCATGAGCGTGATCGCGGTGATCGACAGGTCGGTCAAGGGGGCGCCCAGGGCGCGGGCTGCTTGGCAGCCCGACCACACCAGCAGCGGATGCATCAAGAGCTTGATGCCCACCACACTCAGCAGCAGAGGCGCCGAGGACGGTTCAGCGCTTGGCCCACCAGCCGAGGACACCCGCGAGCGGAACAGCACCGCGCCAATGGTGAACAAGGCCACGGGGCTGGCGGCATCAGCGAGCATGCCCACGGCCTTGTCCAGCGGGCCCCACAGCCCCAGGTTCAGGGCCGACAAGGCGCCGCCCAAGGCGATGGACCAGGGCAAGGGGTTCATCAAAGGCGCCTTGAGGGAAGCCAGAAAGGCTGAACCTGCTCCGCCACGCGCTGCATGGCCGCCTTGGGCCAGGGCCAAGCACGCCGACGTGGTCAGCATCATGTCCAGCAGCATGGTGCAGATCACTGGGCCTGCTGCCGCCGGGCCCAGAAGGGCCACCAACAAGGGCACGCCAATGAAGCCTGAGTTCGGGAAGGCCGCCACGAGGGCAGCGAAGGCGGCGTCGCGCCTCGGGGCGCCCAAGAGATGCCCCAAACCGAGCACACCGGCCACCACCAGCACGGCCACCGCCAGGTACAGGCTGCTGACCACCGGGTCGAGCAACTGGGCCAGCGGGGTGTTCATGCCAAACCGCAGCAGCATGCAGGGCAGGGCAAAGAACAGCACAAAGGTGTTCAGGCCTGGAATGGCGGCCAGCGGCAGCCAAGCGCGCTGTGCCGCCCAGTACCCCGCCAGGATCAGCGCAAAGAAGGGAACGGTGACGGCCAGGATCGCCTGCATGGAGCTGCAGTATCGCCCGGTGGCAGCCCATCCCCGCGGATTGCGGCCCGTCACGTGGCGGTGCGGTTCTGTCGCCTGCCCCGTGCGCGGGACCCCGGCTGGCCTGAAAATCGCGCCGTCATTGATTTGGAAGGTTGCAGCACATGTCGGACGAAACCCCCTCCACCACAGGCGCCACCCCGGCCCCGGCGCGCTGGCGCCGCCTCTTGTCGGGCGTTGGGCGCGCCCTGGACGCCCTGCAAACCGGCATCAAGCGCCTGTTGTTGCTCTTGGCCATCGGCGGTGCGGTGGCCGGCGCCATCACGGGCATCCAACTGTCTCGACCCCCGGCCCTGAAAGACCAAACGGTGCTGGTGCTGGACCTCAAGGGCGCCCTGCGCGAGCAGGCTGCCGGCAGCACACGTGACAGCCTGTTGGCCCAGGCGCAGGGCCAGGAGCCGCAGCAGCTGCGCTTGCGTGATGTGTTGGCGGCCTTGGACCATGCCGGGCGCGACCCCAAGATTCGTGCGGTGATGCTCAAGCTCGACGACTTCGGCAGCGCGGGTCTGTCTTCACTGCGCGAAGTGGCTTCTGCGCTGGAGCGCTTCAAGGCTTCCGGCAAACCGGTGGTGGCCTGGGGCTACAGCTGGG
>RGEP01000013.1 GCA_009918225.1 Betaproteobacteria bacterium
GCGCAGGCCGATTGGCAGTGGGCCCAGGACCAGGAGGCCTTGGTGCGCGAGGCCGCCGCCGCCCTGATCGAGCAAAGCCGAGGCGAGTTGCGCTCGGCGCGCCACCGGCTCCAACTGGCTGAAGCCGACCTGCTGCCCGCCGCCGAGCGCTTGGCCGTGGCCGCCGAGGCGGCCTGGGCACGTGGCGGCAGCAGCCTGCTGGAGTTGATTGAGGCCCGCCGTGCCTTGCGCGCAGCGCGCTTGGAAGTGTTGACCGCCCGTGCCGAAGCAGCCAAGGCCACTTGGCGTTGGCAATCACTGGACACCCCTTGAACATGAACACGCCCCTGTACCCCCGCGCGGCCCTGGCCGCTGCCTTGGCCGTGATCGGCCTGTTGACCAGCCTGTTGAGCGGCTGCGGCAAACCGGTGATCGAAGCCGCACCACCGCAACCCACGGTCAACGGGGCTGTGGTGGCTTTCCCCGGCCAAAAGGACCCGGCGGAGCTGCGCCTGGCCGAGGTGATTTCGGCCAGCGAGCGGCCGGTGGAACTGGCCGGTCGCCTCGTGTGGAACGAAGACGCCACCGCCCGCATCTACGCGCCCTTCGCCGGGCGGGTGGAGCGACTGGCCGCCCAGGTGGGCCAGTCGGTGGCCAAGGGGGCCACGCTGGCCACCCTGAGTGCCGCCGAGTTGGGCCAAGCCCAGGCCGATGTGCAACGCGCCCTGGCCGACGAGCGCCAGGCCCAGCGCCAGTTGGAGCGGGCCCGCAGCCTGGTGGAGGTGGGCGCCGTATCGCGCAAAGACCTGGAGGCCGCAGAAGCCGATCAAGCGCGTGCCGCAGCCGAGCTGCAGCGCACCCGTGCGCGATTGGCGCCCTACGGGGGAGCTCCCGAGTCTGGGGCCTCTTTGCACCAGTCTTTGGCCTTGGTCAGCCCGGTTTCGGGCGTGGTGGTTGAGCGCAACCTCAATCCGGGCCTGGAGGTGCGCCCAGACGCCGCCGGGCCGCCGCTGTTCGTGGTGAGCGACCCTCGCACCCTGTGGGTGATGCTCGACCTGGACGAAACGCTGCTGTCGCGCGTCAAGCCCGGTGCGCGTATCGAGCTGCGCACGGCTGCCTGGCCCGATGCGGTGTTCACCGCCACGGTGCAGCATGTGGGCGAATGGGTCGACCCGTCCTCGCGTACCGTGAAGGTGCGCGCCCAGGTGGACAACCCCAAGGGTCAGCTGCGCGGGGAAATGTTCGTGAAGGGACAGATCGAAGCCCATGATGGGCTGCCCTTGGTGCCGGCCGATGCAGTCTTCGTTCGGGGCGACCAACTCGGGGTCTTCGTCTCCCTGGGCCAGGGCCGATACGAGCGGCGCTTTGCGCAGCTGCGCACCGCTGGGCCGCAGTGGTGGCATGTGGTGCAGGGCCTCAAGCCGGGTGAGAAGGTGGTCATTGGCGGTACCTTGTTCCTGAACCAACTGCTGGATGCGGCGCAATGATCAACCGCATCGTTCAGTTCTCCCTTCGCCAGCCGCTGTTCATTTGGCTGGCACTCACGCTGTTCGTGGGGGCCGGCACCCTGGCCTTCCAGAACCTGCCGGTGGAAGCCTTCCCCGATGTGTCGGACACCCAGGTCAATGTGATTGCGCTGTATCCGGGTCGAGCTGCCGAGGAGGTGGAAAAGCAGGTCACGATCCCGCTGGAGATTTCGCTGACGGGTATTCCCAACACGGTGCGCTTGTTCACCCACACGCAATACGGTTTGACCTATGCGATGGTGACCTTCGACGACAAGTCCACGGTGCAACAGGCCCGGCAACAGGTGTTGGAGCGGCTGCGCGCCGTGGAGTTGCCCCCTGGCGTGCAAACCACCGTGCCGCCGCCGTCCACCGCGATCGGCGAGATCATGCGGTTTCGGCTCAAGGGCGACAACCACTCTTCACGCGAGCTGCGCGAAATCCAGGACTGGGTTGTGGAGAAAGCGCTGCGCCAAGTGCCCGGCGTGGCCGACCTGGTGACCATGGGCGGCACCATCAAGGAGATCGAGGTCAACCCCGACCTGGACCGCCTGCGCGACTACAAGATCTCGCTCAACCAACTCTTCGAAGCGCTGCAGCGCGCCAACGCCAATGTGGGCGGCGGCGCCATGACGCAGGGTCGGCAGCAGGTGCTGGTGCGTTCACTGGGGGCGTTCCGCACCTCCGCCGATGTCGAGCGCGTGGTGGTGGCCGAGTTCAAGGGCACGCCGGTCTTGGTGCGAGACGTTGCACAGGTGCGCATCGGCAGCTTCCCGCCGCAGGGCTTGGTCGGGCAGGACGACACCGACGACATCGTCAACGGCATTGTGGTCATGCGCAAAGGCGAGAACCCCAGCGAGGTGCTCGACCGCGTCAAGGCGCGCATCGACCAACTCAACGAAAAGGGCTTGCCGGTTGGTGTGCGGATCGTGCCGTACTACGACCGTTCTTGGCTCATCGACAAGACCCTGGCCACGGTGTTCAAGAACCTCACCGAAGGCGCCATGTTGGTCAGCCTGGTGCTGTTCCTGTTTCTGCAGAACATCCGCGCGGCCCTGATCGTGGCGGCGGTCATTCCGCTGAGCCTCTTGGCCACCTTTCTGGGGCTGACCTTTGTGGGCATCCCGGCCAACCTGCTGTCGCTGGGTGCGATGGACTTCGGGATCATCGTCGATGGGGCAGTGATCGTTGTGGAAAACATCTTCCGGCGGCTGGGTGAACTGAACGAGACCCAAATGAAGAGCCGCGCCGCGCGAATGAAGGCGGTGATGAAGGCCTCTGTTGAGGTGGGCCGACCCACGCTGTTCTCGATGATCATCATCATCGCCGCGCATGTGCCCATCTTCACACTGCAACGCCACGAGGGCCGCATCTTCTCGCCCATGGCGTGGAGCGTGACCTCGGCTTTGGTGGGGTCGCTGTTGCTGGCCCTGTCCCTGGTGCCGCTGCTGTGCCTGATCTTGCTGAAGAAAAATGTGCCGCACGAAGACAACGCCCTGGTCAAGGCCTGCAAGCGGGCCTACACCCCGGCCTTGGAGTGGGCCATACACCGGCCACGCAAGGTGATTGCCCTGGCCTTGAGCGCGCTGGCCGCTGCTGTGGTGGTCGGCTCTTTTCTGGGCTCCGAGTTCTTGCCGGAGTTGGACGAGGGCACGATCTGGGTGAACGCCATCTTGCCGCCTTCGGTCTCTCCAGACGAGGCCAAGCAGACCGCATCGGCCATACGGGCCAAGCTGCGCAGCGTGCCGGAGGTCAACACCGTGGTCAGCAAGGTCGGCCGCCCTGACGATGGCACCGACCCCAAGATCTTCAACGCCTTTGAGGCCTTTGTGGAGCTCAAGCCTGAAGACCAGTGGCGATCGGGCCTGACCAAGCGCAAGCTGGTGGACCTCATGGACGAAGCCTGCTCGGAACTGCCGGGCATCGATGTGTCCTTCTCACAGCCCATACGCGACAACGTGTTGGAGAGCATCTCGCAGATCGATGGCCAGATCGTGGTCAAGATCAAGGGCGATGACTTGAGCGACCTGTACCGCATGGCCAACAAGGTGGTCACCATCGCACGCAGCACCCAGGGGGTGACGCGCGCCTTCATCGACCGCGACGGCCAATTGCCCCAGGTTCGCCTGGACATCGATCGTGATGCCGCGGCTCGATTCGGCATCAATGTGGGCGACATCCAAGATGTGATCGAAACCGCCTTGGCCGGGCGCGCCACGAGCGAGCTGTGGGAGGGCGAACGGCATTTCTCGGTGATGGTTCGTCTGCATCCCTCTCAACGCAACCTCGACGCGCTGCAGCGCTTGTTGGTGACGGCCCCTTCAGGCGCACAAGTGCCGCTCTCCCAGCTGGCCCAGGTCAGCCAAACCAGCGGCGCCATGAACATCGCCCGTGAGAACGGCCGGCGCGTGGCTTCGGTGGGCATCTTTATCAAGGACCGCGACATGGGCTCGGTGGTGGCCGACCTGCAGGCTGCTGCCGGCCGCGAGGTCAAGCTGCCCGCAGGCTACGAGATCATTTGGTCCGGTGAGTTCGAGAACCAACAGCGGGCAATGAAGCGCCTGTCCTGGGTGGTTCCGCTGTCGATCCTGGTGATCTTCCTGCTGCTGTTTGATGCCTTCAAGAGCCTGCGCAGTGCGCTGCTGATCATCGCCAACATCCCCTTTGCGATGATCGGCGGCATCGTGGCCTTGGCGGTGATGGACATCCCGCTGTCGGTATCCGCAGCCATCGGCTTCATTGCCCTGTTCGGGCAGGCCGTGCTCAACGGCGTGGTGATGGTGACCTACTACAACCAACTCTTGCAGGAGGGCATGGGCCTGATGGAGGCGGTGATCCAGGGCAGCCTGACGCGCTTGAGAACGGTGCTGATGACGGCGCTGCTGGCCATGCTCGGCCTCTTGCCGATGGCGCTTTCTCACGCCATTGGCGCGGAAACCCAGCGGCCCCTGGCCGTGGTGGTGATCGGCGGCTTGGTGTCGGCCACGCTGTTGACCCTGTTGGTCTTGCCCACGCTGTACGTCTGGGCGGTGCGGCGCGAAACAGGCCGCGTGGGCGCGGCTTCAGGGCAGGAACGCGGGGCTTAGCAGGCGCACGCCCACCGAGAACCAGCGCTCGGCCCCCTGGCCGGGCGCTTGGCCCGTGCGGTTGCCGACCGTGGTGTCGATTTGCACCCGGTCGGGCACCAACCAGATGCGCAAGCCCCCTTGATACTGGCTGCGCCCCCGTTCTTGGCCGAAGGCTTCGGCGATCACCCCCATGCGAGGTGTCAGGACGGTCTCCAGGCCCAGGCCCCAGGTGGGCTGCACCGTGTGGCGGACGGTGTCGCGCCTGGCACCCAGGTTCAGGTGCACGTACACGCGGTTGGGTACTGCGGCCCAGGTGGCCGGCAGGTAGCCATAGGCCTCGGTGGCGCCCAGGGCGGGGGTGCGGGTCACGCCCAGGGCCAGTCCCCAGGCCAGCCGGGAATCCTCCAGGGTCTGGAAGAGCGTCTTGCCTTGGAGCAAGCCCAGGCTGTCGGCTTGCCCGTCTGCCAGGCGCGCGCCGCCGGCTGTGATCTCCAAGTGGCCGCTCGGATTGCAGCCCGGCAAGGCCCAACGTTCATCGCCCTGGGGGTTGCGCCGCACCCAAGACTCCAGCTGGCAGGACTTGGCGTCCACGATGCGCGCGTCATCGGTGATCATCGGCCTGGCGGCCTGGGCGCTGTGCTGGCCCAGGCCCAGGCTCATCAACAGGGCCGCACCAGCCCACCGCGCAGGCGCGCGGGCAGCCCTAGGCTTGCAGCGGTGCTTGGGCGAGGGCGCGCTCATCACCGCACTCTAGCCCAGCCTCATTACATTCCTTTGAAGACGCCCGCAAAGCTGCGGCTGACCTCCAGTTTCTGAGGGTGCTGGCGAAGGCTGACGATCTGCCGCCCGCGATCGTCCCGCGTGACCTGGGCCACGGCCTGCACATTGACGATGGTGCTGCGGTGGATCTGCCAGAACTGCCGGGGGTCGAGCTCCATGACCAACTCCTTGATCGGTTTTCGGATCAAGGCCTCGGCCGTGGCCGTCTGCACGCGGGTGTATTTTTCGTCGCTGACGAAGAACAGCACCTCGCGCACCGGGATCAGGTTCACCGTGCTGCCACTGGTGGCCTGCAACACCTCCAGGTACTCAGGCGTTCGGCCCTTGAGTTGTGCCCCCAACTGTTGCAGCAAGGCCTGCATCGAAGCGGGTGGGGTGGACTGGTCCTGCTCCCAGGTGCTGCCCACTGATGGGCTGCGCTGGGGGCTGTTTTGCTCAGCCGCTCCAAGGCCGCGGGCTTGAGCACATAGTCCACCGCGCCGTGCTCAAAGGCCTGGACCGCGTATTCGTCGTAGGCGGTGATGAAGACGATTTCGGGCAGCCATTCTTCGTCACCGGTCTCCATCTGCAGGATGTCCCGCGCCGCCTCTACACCGGTCAGGCCCGGCATGCGGATGTCCAGGAACACCACATCGGGGCGGTGTTGGGCCACCAGTTCCACGGCCTCCAGGCCGTTGCGTGCCTCGGCCACGATCTGCAGGTCGGGCCAGGCCTGCGAAAGGCGCAGGCGCAGCTGCTCGCGCATCAGCCGCTCATCATCGGCCAAGACAGCGCGGATCGGCACGGGCATGGGGTTCATCGCCTCGCTCCTCAGGAGGGCTGCCGCGAACGCTGCACCAGCCACCAGATCAGCCCTGCCACGATCAGCACCGGTGCCAGGGCCACGAGCCCGCCGAGCACGGTGCCAATGAGGCCAATCACCAGGGCCAGCAGAACCACGAACGGCAACACGGTCAACAGGATCAAGAGGGTTGCCGCCACGGCGGCCAAGATGCCGACCAGGCCCCAGCCGGTGGGCACCGTCAGGGCCCAAGGTTCGCCGTCCACGATGATGCGCACGGTCTCTTGCTCACCCACCCAGCTCAGGATGCCCGCGACCGCCAAGGTGCCCAGCACCACGATGAGCAGCAGCAGGATGAGGCTGATTCTCAACACAACGCGCATGATCTTCTCCTTAGGTTTGACTCGGGCTCACCACCCGATAGGGCAGGCGCACCACGACGCTGGTGCCGCCACCGGCGCGGGGTGTAATCGACAGCTGCGCGGCCGTGCCGTAGCGCAAGGCCAGTCGATCGCGAATGTTCTTCAAACCGGCGCCTGCAGAAGCTTGCCAGTCGGGGCTCAGGCCCACACCGGTGTCGGCGACTTCCAGCTGCAACTGACCATCGACCACGCTGGCCTGCACCTTCAACTGGCCACCGGGCGCTTGGGGCTCCAGGCCGTGCTTGATGGCGTTTTCCACCAGCATCTGCAGCACCATGGGCGGGCACTCGGCTGACAGCAGTCCCTGCGGGATGTCTACCACCGTGTCCAGGCGTTCTTCCATGCGCATCTTCAGGATCGCCAAGTAGGGCTCGATCACGGCCTGTTCTTGCCCAAGGGTGCGCGACTCCACCACCCCGCCGTCGCGCAGCGAGGGCATGGTGGCGCGCAGCAGGTCGATCAGCGCACGCTGCATACGGCCGGCGCGCGGCGGGTCGGTCTCGATCAGGTGTTCGATGGATGCGAGCGTGTTGAACAGAAAGTGCGGCTCCACCTGGGCCTGCATGGTGGCGCCGGCGCGGGGGCACTGGCTTCTGCGGCCCCTCGCTTGACCACCCGCAGGCCGTCTTCGTCGATGCGAATGTCCACGCCCTTGACTTCGCCTGCGCCACCGCCTTTGGGCGTGGTCTCGATGCGGATCACCTGCTCGCGTTCTGCGCGCGGCTCACGGGGCGCTTCGGCCGGCTTGGGCGCCTTGGGTGGCTTCGGTGGTGGGGTGGTCTCGTGCTCCTCGATCACTTCGCGCATCGTCCAGCTGAACGGGGGCATGGACTGCAAAATGGCCGCCAGGATCACCAGCAGCAGGGACAAGACGAAAAAGCGCTTCCAGCTGATGCCCACCAACCAGGTGGCATAGCTGTGAAAGCCACGCACCAAGGGCTGCAGGCGCTGGGTCCAGGTGCTGGTGGATGGGGTCGGGGTTGAGGTGCTCATGGCGCTTCCATCATGCAAGGTGCTTGCACTCTAAGGCGCTGAAAGTGTGCTGGCATCCCCCGTACGATGAAGTGCCGATGGGGGCGATGGGCTGCATCCTGGGCGAACCCGACGCGGCCTTCACGGCTCGGATGCTGGCACACCACGCCCATGCCGCGCCGCGCGTTCGCTCAAGGCATTGGGAAAGAACAAGGCCGTGAGGCTCTTGCTGTGCACCGGTGAAAAGCCCGTTCCGCCTGAGCCGTGCGAGGTGCCGGGTGGGGCGTCCCGTCGCCAATCCCGCACCCAGTGGATCTCATCGGCCACCTCCAGCAGACCCATGGTTTCTCGGTCCCCGATCAACAAGCCGTAGACCCGCAGGCCCAGTTCGGCGCGCGCCTGGTCCAGCTGGTCCAGGGTGGCGCGGGTGCAGCCGAACTCGCCATCGCTGATGATCAGCAGGTCGGCGCTGGCCCAGCGCTGTTCCTGAACGCGTTTGAGGGCACATTCAATTGGGGTCTGCACATCGGTGCCGCCGTCGAAGCCCTGGCCGACGAGCTCCATCAGGCGCTGAAAGCCTGCTGGGCTGAAGTCCAGCTCCCGTTCGATGATTTCCCCTGGACCGCCGAAGGCGATGAGTATGCAGCCGCGCCGCTCTTGCTGGGCCACGCGCGCAGCCTCCAGCATCACGGCCTTGGCGATGGACTCCGGCGCCCCTTGCATCGATCCCGAGGTGTCCAGGCAGAGGATGAAGGGCCCGCGCTCCAGGGGGGGTGCTTCCAGCGCCGCTGTGCGCTGGCGAACCACGGCCCAGGGGTCCGGTCGCCAGTCCACCAATTGGGCCTGGCTGTCGTAGGTGAGCAGCCGTGCCTCGGCCTTGCGTGCGCGCCACCACTTGCGCAGCACCGGGTGGCGCAACTGCTGCAACTCGCTGCCCAGAAGCCGCTCAATGCGCTCGCCCAATCGAATGCCGCGCAGTTCACCGGGCGCGTCGGGCAGCACGGTCTCCACCGGCCTCAACCCCACAGGCGGGTTGGGGTTCTGCAGCAGGTTCGCGGATGGGGCCGCGTGCTTGCTTGACGCGGGGCGCTGCCGTGATCGGCCCACGCGGCGCAGCAGGGCCGCCAGCTCGGGGCGTTGGGCCATCAAGCCGGCCAGACGCCGGGCCTCATGCCACTCGCGGCTGCGCAAATGCCCCTTGACCGCATCCCACCGCAGGTGATGGCCATCGCCCAGTCCCTGCAACAGGGCTTGGGCTTCTTCCCAATCAGCCCGCTCCACGGCCCACTCCGCCCGAAACGCCTCGGCCATGCGCGCAATGGCTGTGCTGCGGGCTTCGCCTTCATGCCGGTCGATGAGCCTATCGGCATGCCACAGCGCTGTGCGCAGCAGCTGCAAGGTGGTCTCTGGGTTGCCCTGTGTGAGGGCCGGCAGCTTCAAGTCTGCCGTGACCTGGCGCAGCGCAGTGGCCACCGGCGGGTCGCCCAGGTCGGCCTGGGTTTGCGGCAGTTCGCCGGCCAGCAGGCGGTCGCGCCAATGGGCCAGGTGCGACAGGCGTTGCTGCAGGTGGCCGCTGCTGCACACCAGCCCCGGCAACCACAGCTCACGCGCAAGGGCCTCGAGCAGCGCTGTCGGGTCGGCACTCATCACGGGGGAACGCTCATGGGCGTTGGCACATCGGCCAGGTCCTGGTCGACGGGCAAGGCGGCAAAGCCCTCTTCGGCCGCCAGAAGCCGGCTCACCAGGCTGTCCAGCAAGGCCACCCGCTCCACCAGGGGCGCCAGGGTGGCGTGGGCCAAGGACGGGGGCAACCACAGCCGGTCCACGAGTTGGCTGCGCAGCAAAGCCAAGGCCGTCTGTGCCTGATCCTGTGCCACCTGCACCGATTGCCGCAGCGCCTGCACCTGCCCCACACGGGCGCGAATGTGCAGCGGGCTCCAGCGCTTGCGCAAGCGCTCTTCCACGCGAGCCGAGTACAGGCGCAGCATTTCACTGCCTTGGCCCGCGCCCTCAGCGCCACCGATGCTGCGCGCCAGGGCCATCTTGCCTGCGGCATCAGCCCCTTCTTCGGCCTGGGCGAGGGTTTCGATCTCCAACTGCTTCTCGAAAGCCTCTGCACTGTGGCGCCAGCCCGGCGCATCGGCTTCGGGTACCTGCATCACCTCCTGCTGCCACCAGCGCAGCACATGCGCCAGCCCTGCCGGGTCGGACGCGGTGACGAAGGCGGCCAGCCACAGATCGCAAGGCTCAACCGTGGCCCTTTGCTCTGCGGCGGCGGCCACGCGCAGGAGCCGGGCCAGGGCGCGCCAGCGCCGGTCCGATACGGCTGGCGCCTGGCCTGTGCGGTTTTCGGCGTGCGCCTGGGAAGGCGAATCGCCGCGTCCGGCCAACGGTGCAGCCGCCGGTTCGCTCAGAAGACGGCGCAAGGCGTGCAAGGCCTGCAGCGCGGCGGGGCTCAAGGCCACCGAGGCGGCGGCGGCTTGCACCGTTTGCCGGTCCTGCACACCCAGCGCTTGGCTGGCCTTGGCGCCGCCGGGCAGGCTGTGGGCCACCAGGGCATCAAAGGCCGCATCGCTGACGGGCTGCACCGGCACCCTCAGCAAAAACCGGTCGTAGAAGGCCTGCAGGGCCTCGTCTTCAGGTGTTTCGTTGCTGGCACCCACCACCGTCACCAGGGGCACCGGTAGCCGGCACGTACCGTTGTCGAAGACCCGCTCATTGAGGAGGGTCAACAAGGCATTCAGAATGGCCGAGTTCGCCTTGAACACCTCATCGAGGAAGGCCACCTGCGCCGTGGGCAGGTAACCCTCGACCAGACGCTCGTACCGGTCTTCCTCTAAGGCCTTGAGCGACAAGGGCCCGAAGAGCTCCTCGGGCGTGGAAAAACGTGTCAGCAGGCGCTCGAAGCAGACCGCAGCGCTGCTGCCTGGTGTGGCTTGGATCACGCCTTGCAGGCGACGGGCCAGTTCACTCTTGGCCGTGCCAGGCGGGCCCAGCAGCAACACATGCTCGCCGGCCACAGCGGCCAGCAACAGCAGCCGAGCGGCTGTATCGCGCTCCAAGAGCCCGGCCTCCAATTCCTCGACCATGGAGGACAGGGCGGCTGGGGCCGGCGCAGTCGCCTGGTCGCGTATGCCCGTGCTCATGCCAGCACCACCTCTTGCCCCTGAAGCTGCACGACGCCATCGTCCACCAGGCTTTGCAGAATCCGGGGCACAAAGACCTGTGGCTCTTCACGCATCAAGCGGCAAACGGCCTCCCGCTGGGCCAGCGGACCCTCGGCCATCCAGGCGCAAAGGGCTTGGCGGTCTCGCCTGCGGTGCTCCAGCAGGTGAAACACCATCAGCGCACGCAAGGCGTGGCGAGCATGGTGGGCCGGGTGGGCCTGCAGGTGGCCCAGCCGCTGCCGGCTGATGGCCAAGGCATCGGCCACTTCACTGAAGGGCTCGCCGTGGCCCGGGATGACCACAGCCGGCTGCAGCGATTCAATCAAATCCAAGGCGGCCAAAGCCGGGCCGAAGCCGTCTTGGCCCTCCAACTCGGGAAAGGTGATGGCCACTTTGCGGCGCCACAGGGCATCGCCCGAGATCAGCACCCGGTGGTCAGCCTGATACAGCAGCACCGCGTCCGGATCATGGCCACCGGCACCATGCACCTGCCAGGTGTGCCCACCCAGCTCCAGTGCCTGGCCTGGCACCAAGGCTTCGTCTGCGTGGAAGGGATGGCAGGTTTGGCCGGTCAGCCGATAGGTCAACCGCTCTTGGTCCCAGCCGCGCACCTTGTCGAACGCAGCCTGCGGCACCCAGGTGCGCACCTGGGGCCAGCGGCTCTGCAGCGCTTGGTTGCCGCCGCAATGGTCGGAATGCAGGTGGGTATTGAGGATGCGGGCCAAGTTGCGGCCTTGCAGCGCGGCTTCCAGCAGGGCCACCGTTTGCGGCGCATGGCTGGAGTAGCCCGTGTCCACCACGCTGGCGCTGTGGGCCTGGGGGTCCATAAAGACCACCTGGTTGGACGACAGCCAGTCGCGTTGCAGCACCTGCAGGTGCAAGGCGCTGAAGACCGAGGTCATGGTGCCGATCAGCGGTCGCTGCGCAGCTCGCGGCGCAGGATCTTGCCCACGTTGCTCTTGGGCAGGTCGTCGCGGAACTCAATGATCTTGGGCCGCTTGTAGGCGGTGAAGTTCTCGCGGCAATAAGCCGCGATATCGTCTTCGGAGATGCTGGCCCCGTCCTTCTTCACCACAAAGAGCTTGACCGCCTCGCCCGAGCGCTCGTCGGGGATGCCCACCGCGGCGCATTCGAGCACGCCCGGGTGCAGGCCGACGACCTGTTCGATTTCGGTGGGGTACACATTGAAGCCTGAGACCAGGATCATGTCCTTCTTGCGGTCGACGATGCGCACATAGCCGCGCTCGTCCATGATGCCCACATCGCCACTCTTGAAGTAGCCATCGGGTGTCATCACCTTGGCCGTCTCGTCGGGGCGGTTCCAATAGCCGGCCATCACCTGCGGGCCCTTGATGCAAATCTCACCGGGCTGGCCGATCGGCACATCGCGCCCGTCATCGTCGCGAATGGCAATCTCGGTGCTGGGAATGGGCAGGCCGATCGTGCCGCTGAACTCCTTCAAGTCCAGCCGGTTGGAGGTGGCCACGGGTGAGGTTTCCGACAAGCCATAGCCTTCCACCACGGGGCAGCCGGTGATGCGCATCCACTTCTCGGCGGTGGCCTGCTGTACCGCCATACCGCCCCCATTGCTCACCTTCAGGCCCGACCAATCAAGCTTGGCGAATTCGGGCTCATTGGCCAGTGCGTTGAACAGCGTGTTGACCGCTGGGAACATGTTCACCCTCACACTGCGCAGCGTGTTGATGAAGCCGGGAATGTCGCGCGGATTGGGGATCAGCAGGTTCTGAGAGCCCATGCGCGCGCCCATCAGGTAGCAAATGGTCAAGGCGAAGATGTGATACAGCGGCAGTGCGCACACGATCACCAGCTGCTTGTGGCCGATTTCGTCGAGCTTGGGCTTGAACCAGGCTTCGGTCTGCAGCACATTGGCCACCACATTGCGGTGCAGCAGCGTGGCGCCCTTGGACACGCCCGTGGTGCCGCCGGTGTACTGCAGGAAGGCGACGTCTTCGGGAGAAATGCTCGGCCGCTGCAAGGTGCGGCTGCGGCCCTGCTCCAGGGCGTGGCGCCAGCGCGTGACGGTGCGGCCGCCATCCAGCGGCAGCCGGTACTCGGGCACCATCTTGCGCAGGTGGCGCACCGCAAAGTTCACAAAGCGGCCCTTCCACCAACCGATCAGGTCACCCAAGCCGGTGACCACCACGTGCTTCACCTCGGTCTGGTCGATGGCCTCTTCCAAGGTGCTGGCGAAGTTCTCCAGCACGATGATGGCCTTGGCACCGGAATCCTTGAGCTGGTGCTCCAGTTCGCGCGCGGTGTACAGCGGGTTCACGTTCACCACCGCGTAGCCCGCACGCAGCACGGCGGCAATGGCCACCATGTACTGGGGCACATTGGGCATCATCAAGGCCACCCGGTCGCCCTGCTGCAAGCCTGTGGACTGCAGCCAAGCCCCCAGAGATTGGGACAGCTGGTCGATCTGGCCGAAGGTCAGCGTGCGCTCCAAGCAGCGCGAGGCCGTGCGGTCGGCGTAGCGGCGCATCGAGTCTTCCAAGATGTCGACCAGCGTCAGGTGTTCCGGCACGTCCACCGTGGCGCCCACGCCGGGCGGGTAGTGTTCCAGCCAGGGCTGGGGGCTGTGTGCGGTATGGGCCGGGCTTGCGGCCTGGGCCGCGCGGGGCAGGTCGATGACGGTCACGGGAACTCCGAAAACGAGGGAACAGGCCGCAGCGGCGGGGCGGATGCGGCCCGCGGCATGGTGGCGCGGGTGAGGCCGCTGTGCCACGGGGGTTCCCCCAGGGGCCTGCCAATCGCGGGAGTGTAGGGCTCGCCCACTCGTGTATGTCCCAGGTGCCGATGGGGTCATCCGACTGCGGCGTTCAAGCATGCCCCGGCTGTCGACCCTCAGCGGCGCGCTTTGGATAGGATGCCGCTCCCACTTCGGAGAGCCCCTCATGACCACCCTCGGCACCCCCCTGTCCCCTTCGGCCACCCGCGTCATGCTGTTGGGCGCGGGCGAACTGGGCAAGGAGGTGCTGATGGCCCTGCAGCGCCTGGGTGTGGAGACCATTGCGGTGGACCGCTACGAGAACGCGCCGGGCCATCAGGTGGCGCACCGGGCACACACGATCACCATGAGTGATGCGCAGCAGCTGCGCGCACTCATCGAGCGCGAGAAGCCCCTGATGGTGGTGCCCGAGATTGAAGCCATCGCCACAGCCGAGCTGCAGGCCCTGGAAGCCGAGGGCGTGGTGCGCGTGGTGCCCACCGCACGGGCCGCGCGCCTGACCATGGACCGCGAAGGCATCCGCCGCCTGGCAGCCGAAACCTTGGGCTTGGCCACCAGCCCCTATCGCTTCTGCGATTCCTTGGAAGAGCTGCAGGCTGCGATTGACGGCAGCGACGGCCAGTCGCCGATTGGCTACCCCTGCATCGTCAAGCCGGTGATGAGTTCATCGGGCAAGGGCCAGAGCAAGATCGACACGCCTGCTGATGTGAAGACGGCTTGGGATTACGCCATGGCCGGTGGACGCGTGGCCAAGGGCCGGGTGATCGTGGAGGGCTTCATCGACTTTGACTACGAGATCACCCTGCTGACCGTGCGTGCCCGAGGCGCTGACGGCGCCATCCACACCCATTTCTGCGAGCCCATCGGCCACCAGCAGGTCAGCGGTGACTATGTGGAGAGCTGGCAACCCCAGCGCATGACGCCGGTGGCCCTGCAGCGCGCGCAGGCCATCGCCAAAGCCGTGACCGATGACCTGGGCCGCGGCCTGCAGGGCCAGCCCGACGGCTGTGGCCTGTACGGCGTGGAGCTCTTCATCAAGGGCGACGAGGTGTGGTTCAGCGAGGTCAGCCCCCGGCCTCACGACACCGGTCTGGTGACGTTGTGCACCCAATGGCAAAGCGAATTTGAACTGCACGCCCGCGCCATCCTGGGCCTGCCCGTGGACACCTCACTGCGCAACCCCGGGGCCAGCGCGGTGATCTATGGCGGCGTGGACGCGGCGGGCATTTCGTTTGCTGATGTCGACCAGGCCTTGGCCATCGAAGGCACGGACCTGCGCCTGTTCGGCAAGCCCGAGAGCTTCGTCAAGCGGCGCATGGGCGTGGCCTTGGCACGCGCGGCCGATGTCAACGAAGCCCGAGCCAAAGCCAAGCAGGCAGCGTCAAAGGTGCAGCCACACGCTCACCCATAAACGCAAGGCCCCGCGAGTTGTTCGCGAAAAAATGGACTCCGACCCCATTGATGCGACCCGATTGACGGCGACCTTATTGGAAGGCCACCTCGGCGAACGAGCGCAGCTTGCGTGAATGGAGCTGCCCCATGCCGGCACGGCGCAGCAGCTCGATGGCGCGAATGCCGATGCGCAGGTGCTGGTCCACGCGTTCGCGGTAGAAGGTGTTGGCCATGCCCGGCAGTTTGATTTCGCCGTGCAGGGGCTTGTCGCTCACACACAGCAAGGTGCCGTAGGGCACGCGGAAGCGAAAACCGTTGGCGGCAATCGTGGCGCTTTCCATGTCCAGGGCCACCGCACGGCTTTGGCTGAAGCGCCGTGCGGGCGTGCTGTGTGGTCCGCGGAAGGGCAGCAGTTCCCAGTTGCGGTTGTCGGTGGAGGCCACGGTGCCGGTGCGCAGCACCTTCTTGAGCTCATAGCCGCTTAACTGCGTCACCTCGGCCACGGCGGTTTCCAAGGCCACTTGTACCTCGGCCAGCGCCGGGATGGGCACCCACAGCGGCAGCTCTTCATCCAGCACATGGTCTTCCCGCACATAGCCGTGGGCCAGCACGTAGTCGCCCAGCTGCTGGGTGTTGCGCAGGCCGGCGCAGTGGCCCAGCATCAGCCACACATGCGGGCGCAGCACGGCGATGTGGTCGGAGATGTTCTTGGCGTTGGCCGGGCCCACGCCAATGTTGACCATGGTGATGCCGGAGTGCCCGGGGCGCACCAGGTGGTAGGCCGGCATCTGGGGCAGGCGGGGCGGCGCGGCGCCGCGCTCGTCACCCGGCTCAGCGGGCAGGCCGGTGCGGCGTGTCACCACATTGCCCGGCTCGATGAAGGCCTCATATTCGGAAGAAGGATCGGCCATCATCGCGTGCCCCAAGCGCACGAACTCGTCGATGTAAAACTGGTAATTGGTGAAGAGCACATAGTTCTGGAAGTGCTCAGGAACCGTGCCGGTGTAGTGGCGCAAGCGGTGCAGTGAATAGTCGATGCGT
The DNA here is from genome assembly GCA_009918225.1 of Betaproteobacteria bacterium. Taxonomy (GTDB): domain Bacteria; phylum Pseudomonadota; class Gammaproteobacteria; order Burkholderiales; family Burkholderiaceae_C; genus RFTU01. The sequence goes on from RGEP01000013.1 coordinate 15,857, forward strand.
GGCGCGGTGAACAGCGACAGCGGTTCAGGCTCACCTGGCGCCGGGTCATAGGAACCATTGGCGATGCTGTCGTCCATCGCATGAAGGTCGGGCAGGTCGAACAGGTCGCGCAGCAGCAGCCGGCGCTCGGCGCTGAGCGAACCTTCCAGGTGCTCGTTCTCCCCGAGGGCGAAGTGCACCGGAATCGGCGTTTTGCTCACGCCCACCTCGAGTCCGCCCACGAGGTGCGCCCCGTGGTTCTTCAGCAGCAGCTCGAACTGCGTTCGGTAGTAGCTTGCAAACAGGTCGGGCCGCGTGAGCGTGGTCTCGTACAGGCCCGGCCCTGCAACGAAACCGTAGGCCAGGCGGGAATCAGCGCGGGCCACACTGTCGGTGCGCACCCGCAGCCGCGGATAGCAGGCCCGCACGCGCGAGCTGGGCGTTTCGCCTGCAACGAAGCGGCGGAGTTGGTCACGCAGGTGTTCAACCGCCGCGTCGTAGATGGCCCGGGCATGGGCCAGGGCGGCTTGCGGGTCGGTGAACGATTGGGGAGCGGAAAAAGGCAGTTGGGCGTCCATATCCCATTTTGCCCCTTCACCGTAGCCTTGTGGGCCGGGGCGTGCACCGGGCCACAAGGCTGGGCATCACACCCGTTCGAACAGCGCGGCGATGCCCTGTCCGCCGCCGATGCACATCGTCACCAGCGCTCGCTTGCCGCCCGTGCGGTGCAACTCATACACGGCCTTGGTGGTGATGATGGCCCCGGTGGCGCCAATCGGATGGCCCAGCGAAATGCCCGATCCATTCGGGTTGGTCTTGGCCGGATCCAGCCCCAGCTCCTTCACCACCGCGCAGGCCTGTGCGGCGAAGGCTTCGTTGTTCTCGACCACATCCAGGTCGCCCACGGTCCAGCCGGCGCGCTCCAGCACGCGCCGCGTGGCCGGCACGGGCCCGATGCCCATGATGGTGGGCTCTACCCCTGCGTGCGAATAGGCCACCAGGCGCGCCAGGGGCTTCAGGCCGTGCGCCTTCACCGCGGCTTCGCTGGCCAGCACCACCGCACCAGCCCCGTCGTTGATGCCCGAGGCGTTGCCCGCTGTCACCGCCCCGTCCTTCTTGAACGCAGGCTTCATGCTGGCCAGTGTGTCCACGGTGGTGGCGGCCTTCACATGCGGCGATGGCCGCTGCGGCGCGGCGGTGGCTTTCGGCGGCCAGTTCGTCCATCTGCTGGCGGCTGATGCCGAACTGGGCTGCCACGTTCTCGGCCGTGATGCCCATGTGGATCTTGTGGAAGGGGTCGTGCAGGGCGCCGATCATGAAGTCTTGGATCGTGGCGTCGCCCATGCGGGTGCCCCAGCGCGCGCCGGGCAAGAGATAGGCCCCGCGGCTCATGTTTTCCGCGCCAGCACCCACGGCGATTTCGCAATCACCCAAGAGGATGGCCTGTGCGGCCGAGACGATGGCTTGCAGGCCTGAACCACACAGACGGTTCACATTGAAGGCGGGCGTTTCCTTGGGCAGGCCGGCGTTGATGGCGGCCACGCGGCTGAGGTAGGCGTCACGGGGCTCGGTGGGCACCACAGTGCCCATGGCCAGGTGCCCCACGGCGTCCAGCGGCGCACCGCTGCGGGCCAGCGCTTCCTTCACGGCCAGCGTGGCCAGATCCGATAGGGGCACATCCTTGAGGCTGCCGCCAAAAGTACCGATGGCGGTGCGGGCAGCGGCGACGACGTAGACGGTGGGGGTGCTCATCAAGTGCTCCTGGGGTGGCCGTTCGTGTTGGATCAATCGGTGGGGGGAAGCTGTATTTTCAAACCCCAGGTCAACACGAGCCTGACAGGCGGTAGCGGGATTGAGCCGCCCGGCAACACCCCAACCAAGGGGTAGCCAAGCCGGGTGCGCTTTCTAGAATTTTCAAATGCGTTCAGAAACGGTGCCACCCACCCTGCTGATCGGCCGCAAGGCCTGCATCCGCCAAGAAATCCGCCGCCTGGTGCTGTACACGGCCGCCCCTTTGGAAACCGCTGAGTTGCTGCAAGTGGGCTTGATCACCTTGGCCCATGGCGCCTGGGCCTACGGGGCGACTTGCGGCCAGGGTGAGCCAGGGGAGGCTGGCTTTGTCCGCGATTGCCGTGAACGCATGCGCGCAGCCCTGGTGGATGAAGTGCGCCAGATGAGCCACCTGCCCCGGCTGTCGCGCCGGCGCTGGCTGATGCTCAAGTTGGCTCGCCACGATTGGCGCCAACGCTTGTGCGCAGTGGGTCTGCAGCGCGAGCCCTCGGCTGAAGAGTTGGCGGTGGCCACCGGCCTTTCGGTGCTGGAGATCGAAAGCCTGCACCAGATGGCCGGCATCGGACCGCGCGATCCGGCTCAGGCC
>RGEP01000121.1 GCA_009918225.1 Betaproteobacteria bacterium
CCACTGCCCGCCCTGCTTCACAAAGCGCAGCCGCAGGATGCGGGCCGGTGGGTCTTGGACCATCTTCAGCTCATAGGAGGTTTGGCGGAAGTCCACGCGCAGGGACAGGGCGGTTTCGGACTCCACCACCCAAGTGTCCAGCGCCATGGCCATGTGCCCACTGGCCGGCTCCAGGGGCATCGACTGCCGCCCCTTGGGTGTGGACTGGTCCTCGAAGGCCTTCCAGGTGACACGCGCGGCGCGGATTTCGGCCATCTGCTCGGGCGAGGTGCCGGTGATCGTGGCGCTGCCCACATTGCTGCCGGTGATGCCGAACAGGCGCACGAAGCCCACGACATCGTTGATGGCGCTGCGCACCGTGGCCAGCTCGGCGTCAGACTTCACCCCGCTGAGCTTGACCAGTTGCTTGGTCTTGCGAAAGGGCTCTTCCTTGAGGAAGCGGCCGTCGGGCTTGTAGGCCGATGGCGTGGCCGGCGCTGCGGACGCGGCGGGGCCGGCAGCAGGCGCGGGCGCGGCAGGCGATGCAGCCGCGGCAGCGCCAAGCGCGAGCAAACCCAGGGCGCCCGCCAGGATCAGGGGGCGCAGGCCGTTGGGAACCCCGGATGGGATCGAGGGCTGATGGTTCGGAAGTGGGTTCATGGTGTTGCCTTCTTGAATGCGTTGGAGGAACAGGCCCCGCCGCAGCCTGCCGGCGCGGTGGGGTCTGCCCTTGGGCCATGGCTTCATCGTGTCATGGCGTCATGGTGTCATGGCCACAGGGCGTGATGGGTTCTGGGTCCCGTGACCAGGGCGTGCTCATTGGCCGCCGGGGCCCTCGTAGAAGAAGCCGCCGAACAGCCGCACGCCGATGAAATACACATCGGCCATCAGGTGGCACATGGCCGAGCCTCCGTATTGCGTATCGCAAGCCTGTTGCATGGCATCGTAAAAGATCCGGTCGGCCGCGGCGCGCGAAACGCTTGAGCCCGGTCCATAGTTGTTGTCGTGCTGGGCGCAGGCCGCGCCAAATGAAAAGCCGAAGGGTGAGTCCGGCACGAAGGTGCAGAAGTCCTGTGTGGTGTCGCTCATGGGTTCCTCCCTGTTCTTGTCCTTGAGCCACCAGGGATGGGCCGGGGGTGCCGGGGCTGGCCTGCCGCCCCCGCTGCAAGCCCACCCCAGTGGCCACGGCGCTCCTGGAACGGCGCGGTGGCGATTGAGATTTCATGCCGCGGCGCTCGCGGGCTCAATCCACCAAGTGAGGCCCCCGGCCGCAGGCCCGCCAAGGCGCGCCGTCATGGACAGGCCCATGGGCCACCCTCAGGGGCCGGGCACCCAGTCGTAGACCACCCATCCGAGCTCGTTGACACCCACCAGGATCACGCCGGACTCGCCCAAGAGGTTCAGCGAATCGCTGCTGCGTGAGAGGGGCATCCACATTTCCAGGCCCGAGGGCCCACCTTCGCCTTCATCGTCGCCAGGCTCAAACAAGGTGTCGATGGCGCAGGCCATGCGCATCCGGGCGCTTGTGGCGGGGTCTGCCCAGGCGGCGGTTGCAGCTTGGGGCAGCGGTTGGGGTGCTGTGGCTGGCACACCGTGGATCACGGTGATGGGGTAGGGGGCACTGGTGGCGTGGGGCTGGTTCATAAATCCTCCCTGGTAACAACCAGCCGGGCGCATGGGGTTGCGGCCCTGAGGATTCCCTGGCCTGCACCGCAGCCACTGGCCCGGCACACAGGGGCTGCCTGCGGCATTTCATCGGTGCGGTTCTGCGCGCACCATCCCGCTTAAGTGCGGAAATCAGCCCCTGAGCGGGCCTCCCAAAGAGGCGCCCAGTTCAGGCCAGGGCGCGGCCGATCAAGATCTTCTGCACGTCGCTCGTGCCTTCGTAGATCTGGCACACGCGCACATCGCGGTAGATGCGCTCCACCGGGAAGTCGCTCACATAGCCGTAGCCGCCGTGGACTTGAATCGCGTCGCTGCACACACGCTCGGCCATTTCGCTGGCGTAGAGCTTGGCCATGGCCGCTTCCTTCAGGCAGGGCTGGCCGGCGTCCTTGAGTGCGGCGGCATGGTGGATAAGCTGGCGCGCGGCTTCGATTTGGGTGGCCATGTCGGCCAGCTTGAATTGCACGCTTTGGTGCTCAAAGATGGGCTTGTCAAACGCCACCCGCTCTTTCGAGTACCGCAGCGCAGCCTCAAAGGCCGCGCGCGCCATGCCCAGGCTTTGTGCGGCGATGCCGATGCGCCCTCCCTCCAAGCCCGACAGGGCAATCTTCAAGCCCTGGCCCTCTTCACCCAAGCGGCACGCCACCGGCACGCGGCAGTTGTCGAAGCGAATTTGGGCGGTGTCGCTGCTGTGCTGGCCCAGCTTGTCTTCCAGCCGCGCCACCTCGTAGCCCGGGGTGTTGGTGGGCACGATGAAGGCGCTGATGCCCTTCTTGCCAGCCGCCTTGTCTGTGACGGCCATGACGATGGCCACATCGGCGTTCTGTCCGCTGGTGATGAACTGCTTGACGCCGTTGAGCACATAGTGGTCGCCATCGCGCACCGCGGTGGTCTTCAGGCCATCGGCCTGTGAACCCACATGCGGCTCGGTCAGGCAGAAGGCGCCCAGCATGTGCCCCGCCGCCAAAGGCTTGAGCCACTGCTGCTTCTGTGCCTCATCGGCCCAGGCCATCAGGATGCTGCACACCGGGCAGTTGTTCACGCTCACAACGGTGGACGTGCCGCCGTCACCCGCGGCGATCTCTTCCAGGATCACCGCCAGCGCCAGGTAGTCGAGCCCAGCGCCACCGTACTCGGTGGGCACGGCCACACCGTAGCAGCCCAGCTCGGCCAAGCCGCGCAGCTCTGCGGCTGGGAAGTGGTGCTCCTTGTCCCAACGCGCAGCCTGCGGCGCGATGCAATCCTGCACATAAGCGCGCACGGCGTCTTGCACCGCGCGGTGGTCTTCACTCAGCAACACCTTCACACTCCTTTTCAGCGCCTGGCGCGGTTGGCCAGGACCACGCCGCTCAAGGCCATGGCGGCCCCCACGCCCAGCGACCACTCCAGCGGTTCACCCAACAACAGGACCGCACTGCTCACCCCCACCACCGGCACCAAGCTGATGTAGCTGGAGGCCACTCCAGCGCCCAGCGCCGCAATGCCGCGGAAGAACCAGACATAGGACAGCACCGTGGGGCCCAGGGCCATGAAGGCCAGGAGGCCCAGCTGCTGGGGCGTCAACAGGGGCAGGGCTGCCAAGGCCACGGCAGGGCCCTCCATCACCAGGGCAGCACACCACAAGAGGACACAGCCCACCGCGGCACTGACCGCCGTAGCGGTCAGCGAGTCCACCCCCACCATCAGGCGTTTGGCCATCAAAGAATAGGCCGCCCAACACACGATGCAGCCCACCAGCAGCCATTCACCCACACCCACGCCGCCGGTCAAGAGCGCCCAAGGCTGTCCATGCGTCATCACCGTGGCCGCGCCCATCACCGCCAGGGCCAAACCCAGACCGATGCGGCGGTTGAAGGGTTCACCGAACAGCCAGGCTGCAGCCAGCGTGACGAACACCGGGTTGGTGGTCACCACCACCGCCGCACGGCTGGCTTCCACCTGGTGCATGCCGTACATGAAAAACAGGGTGTAGCCGAACACGCCCACGGCACCGGCTGCCGCCAGCCCAGCCCACTGCCGCCCAGACAAAGTGGGCCGCGCGCCCAAAGCCCAACGCGACCAGCACAACAGCACGGAGGCCGCCAGACTGAAGCGCCAAGCCGAGGAGGACAGCAGGGGCAGGCTTTGCGCAATCGCGCGGCCTGCCGGCCACGACAAGCCCCAAAGCAAGGTCATGCCGCACAGGCCCAAGTGAACCCGCAGGGCGCTGTTCACCATGCGCGGTTCACCACGGCAAGGCCTGTCCGTCGTGGTTGAAGAAGCCGCCGCTGTCGCTGGGCTTGAGGGCGTCCAGCGTGCGCCGCAGGTCGGCCACGCTGCGCTCAACGGGAATGTCTGCTCCGGTGCCCCCCATGTCGGTCTGCACCCAGCCGGGATGGAAGGCCACCACCAGGCCGCGCTGGCCCAAGACCAAGGCCGCGTCCTTCACCGTGGAGTTCAAAGCCGCCTTGGAGGCCCGATAAGTCCACCCCGATGGGCTGCTGCGCAAACCGATGGAGCCCATCTTGGACGACAAGACCCCAATGCGCCCGCCATTGGCCAGGGCATCGAAGTACTGGGGCACCAAGCGCATGAAGCCCAGCACATTGGTGTGCATCACCACATCGAAATCTTGCTGCACCGGCGGGTCCACACCTGCGGTGCGCGGCCCGAAGATGCCGGCCACATGCCAGATGCGGTCAAAGCGAACGCCATCGATCCCCCACGACAGGCCCGAGCAGCCCAGGGCGTCGGCGGTGTTCACCACCAAGGTGTTCACACCCAACTCTTTCAAGCGCGCAATGCCGGTTTGTCCGCGCGCAGCCGCGTACACCGTGTCGCCCGCCTCCAGCGACTGCCGAGCCAGTTCATAGCCGATGCCGCGTGAAGCGCCGATGATCAAGACATTCATCGTGGAGTCCTCAATAGCATTCCAGGGCCAAGGCGGTGGCCTCGCCCCCACCGATGCACAAAGCGGCCAGGCCACGCTTGAGGCCGCGCTGGCGCAAGGCGCCCAGCAAGGTCACCACAATGCGTGCACCGGAAGCGCCAATCGGATGGCCCAAAGCGCAAGCACCACCGTGCACATTCACGATGTCGTGCGGCAGCTTGAACTCGGCCATGGCCGCCATCGTCACCGCCGCAAAGGCCTCGTTGACCTCCCACAGGTCCACTGCAGACGCCTGCCAGCCGGCCTTCTTCAAGGCCTTTTCAATGGCCCCAGCCGGTGCGGTGCTGAACCACTCCGGTGCCTGGGCATGCACCGCGTGGCTCACGATGCGCGCCAAGGGCTGCAGGCCCAGTGCGCCGGCCTTGGATTCGCGCATCATCACCAAAGCAGCAGCACCGTCGGAAATGCTGGAGGCATTGGCCGCGGTGATGGTGCCGTCTTTCTTGAAGGCCGGCTTGAGCTGGGGAATCTTGTCGAGCTTGGCCTTGAAGGGCTGCTCGTCGTGTTTGATCACCACATCGCCCCCCTTGCCCGGCAGGGTCACCGGCGCCATTTCCCAATCAAAGGCGCCGCTCTTGTTGGCTTCGATGGCGCGTGTGGTGGAGGTGATGGCGTACTGGTCCTGCTGCTCGCGCGTGAAAGCGTACTTCGCCACACACGCTTCGGCGAACACACCCATGGCCTTGCCACGCTCATAGGCGTCTTCCAAGCCGTCCATGGCCATGTGGTCAAAGAGCTGCGTGGCGCCGTACTTCACGCCCTTGCGGGCAAACATCAGGTGTGGTGCGTTGGTCATGCTTTCCATGCCGCCGGCCACCATCACCTCGGCCGTGTCCGCCGCCAACATATCGTGCGCAAACATCATGGCGCGCATGCCGCTGCCGCACATCTTGGACAGGGTCACCGCACCCGCCGAATCGGGCAGGCCCGCCTGGCGCATGGCCTGGCGCGCAGGCGCCTGGCCCTGCCCGGCCATCAAGCAATTGCCCATGAGCACCTCGTTGACCGCCTCGCCCGGAATGCCCGCGCGCTGCACGGCGGCGCGGATGGCCACCGCACCCAACTCAGCCGCACTGAGGGCGGCGAAATCACCCAGCAGGCCGCCAATGGGCGTGCGGGCTGC
>RGEP01000122.1 GCA_009918225.1 Betaproteobacteria bacterium
CCTACGGGCTGGTCAAGCCCTATCGATCAGACGTAGCACGGGCCGTCGATCAAGGGGTGGTCGGCAATGAACGCTGTGTCAATCTTCAGCCCAATGCCCACACCCTCAGGTGGCCGCACGCAGCCTTGCTCGTCAAGTGAGTAGGGCAGGCGGTCAGCGAGCGAGTCGCGGAAGGGGTTCAGCGTGGTCACATCGCCCTCGAAGTAGCCAGGGTTGTCCACGGCGCTCAAGAAGTGAATCGATGCCGCCATGTTGATCGCCGTGGCCGACGTGTGGGGATTCACCGTGAGCTTCTGTGCGCTGGCCATGGCAGCAATGCGCATCGCTTCGGTGAGGCCGCCGGTTTTCGACAAGTCGGGCTGAACAAAACCAACATGGCCGTCTTCAAGGAGTTGGGCGAACTCATAGCGGGTGTAGTGGTTTTCGCCTGCAGCCAGCGGAACGCGGCCGAGTTGGGCAGCCCTGGCATAGGCGCGCCGGTCTTGCGGTGGGAACGGCTCTTCCAGCCAGGCAATGTTGCATTCCTCGAAGGCGGGCATCACACGGCGCACATCGTCAAGCGAGTAGCTGGTGTTGGCGTCTGCGAGCAGCTCAATGTCGTCGCCCAGCGCCTGACGAACGGCGCGCACGCGGGCGATGTCGCGTGCGGCGGTATCGCCCACGCGCAGCTTGAGCGCTCGATAGCCGCTGGCCACGTGCCGGCGGGCCTCCTCGACGAGCTGCCCGGGTTCTTGGTAACCCAGCGCAATGCCACCAGCATAGGCCTTGATGGGCCTGGCGCTGCCACCCAACAGACGATAGAGCGGCCAGCCCGTGGCTTGACAGCGCAAATCCCAAAGCGCAAGGTCAAGGCCACTGAGGGCCAGGGCGGCCGCTGCGCCCATCCCATGGCTGGCCAGCTGCATCTTGTAGACGCGGGCCCAAACGCCATGCACATCGAAGGCATCAAAGCCGATGGCCAGCTCACGCAGCGTGGTGTCAACCAAGCGCGCAATCGCCCCAGGGGCACGCCCATGATGCGCTTCGCCCCAGCCGACATGACCTTCATTGGTTTCTACACGCACCAACACAGCGTCGCGCTTGACGCTGCGGCCGATCCCCAGCCTCACCGAGTGCTCAGGCGGAACCACAAAGGAAATAGGTACGGCGCGAATGTCGGCGATCTTCGGGGGTTTCATGTTGTGTACACCTCGGGGTTGACGACATTAGCCGGGCGTTCGTTGCGTAGAAGAGCGAGCATGGTTTCAACAGCGCCGCGGCTCATGCCCAGCAGGCTGGTGGCGGTGATGCCCGCCACATGGGGTGTGAGCAGCAGGCGTGGGGCAGAAAAAACGGGATCATCGGCTGCCAAGGGCTGGCGGTCATGCACATCAAGGGCAGCGCCGCCCAGCCGGCCAGCGGCCAAGGCTGCCAGCACAGCGGCGGTATCGACCACCGCTGCGCGGGCTACGTTAACCAACAGTGCATCAGGCTTCATCAAGGCTAATGTGGCCGCGTCCACCAGGCCACGGGTGGATTCGTTGAGGGGACAGGTCAACACCACCACATCTGCTTGAGAAAACAGGGTGGTCTTGTCAGCTGCCACCACATACTGGGCAAGCGTGTCAGGTCGACGCGTTAAGCCCAGAACGTCCATGCCGAAGGCAGCGGCAACGGCTGCAACCCGCGTGCCGATGGCGCCCACGCCCACGATTCCCAGGGTGCTGCCACGCAACTCGCTTCCGGCGTCGGCCAGCGGGCGTGCAGCGGCCCAACCTCCTGCGCGCAACTGCTCATCAAGCTTCGACAGCGGTCGCCTCAGGTGCAGGATGGCCGCCATGCAGTACTCCACCACCGCCGTGGTGTTGGAGCCCGGGAGGTTGGCCACCGGGATGCCGCGTTGGGTGGCGGCCGCAACAGGGATCAGGTCCAGCCCCACGCCATGGCGGACCACTGCACGCAAGTGCGGCGCGTGATCGAACAGGTCGTCAGGCAGTTTGTTTCGAACGATCAGGCCATCGGCCTTGCTGATCAGGGCTTTGAGCGTGGCCGGGCTTGCATCGGGGGCCACGATCACCTGGCAGTGCTCTTCAAGAACGGGGCGCATGGCCGGGTGGATCACATCGGTCAACAAGACCGTGGGCTTAGCCATGGAAAGGTTCTCCTTCGGCCACGGGATTCACAAGACGGCCGAGTCCTTCGACTTCGATCGTGACCGTCGAGCCAGGGCGAAGCCAGGCCTCCGGTTTGTGCATGGCGGCAACGCCGGCGGGTGTACCCGTGGCGATCACATCACCCGGTTCGAGGGGCACCCAATGCGATGCGGCTTCGATCAAGGCTGGGATGTCAAACACAAGATGGGCGGTTGAGCCGTCTTGCAGCGCTCGACCATCGATGTGCAGCCGGATGCGCAAGGCGTGTGGGTCTGCGACCTCGTCGGGGGTCACCAGCCAAGGGCCCAGCGGCGCAGAAGCGCGAAGGTTTTTGCCCCGTACAAAGTTGCCGCCGTCTTGTTTGACCAGACTGCTCCCGCTGACGTCGTTGTGGGCCACATAGCCGGCCACATGCTGCATGGCCTCTGATCGCGTGACCCGCAGCGCCCGCCGTCCGATCACCACAGCCAGTTCGGCCTCATAGCCCACATGGCCAACGTCGGGTGGCAGGCGGATGGGCTCGCCCGGCCCGATGATGGTGCTGCCGGCACGCATGAAGAGGACGGGCGCCGTGGGCGCCGCCATGCCCCGTTCAGCCAGGGCATCGGTGAAATTGAAGGCGGCACCCACAACCTTCCCGGGCCTAAGCGGCGCCAACAGCGTGAGCTCCGACAGCGGCCGTTTGCAGGCCTCAGGCAGCGCAGCCTGCCCCAGGCGTTTCGCCCAGGTGTGAAGGCCCTGCTCGAGGAAGGTATCGACATGGGCCGGCGTGCCACCAAGCAGGGGCAAACAGCTCGGGTGGGAGAGGTCGGCTACATGTTCATCCCCGACCAAGATACCGGCAACCGCTTGGCCTGCAAGGCCTGCAAAGGTGACGAAGCGCATCAGGCCACGCGGTAGCGGTCGAGGACGCTTCGGTCAATCTCGATGCCCAAGCCGGCACCCGTGGGGATCTGAACCTTGCCGCGATGCTGAACGATGGGCTCCTTGGCCAACAGGTCGCGGAACGGGTTCTCACACTGCTCAAACTCGAACATCGGGGGCACTGGTCTGAAGCTTGGTGGCTGGTCGGGCAGGGCGGCCAGGAAGTGAAGCGTGGCAGCCACGCCGATCACCGAGCCCCAGGCGTGGGGCACGCACTCCACGCCATGTGCAGCGGCCAGCGTCGCGATCTTGCGGCACTCGCTGATGCCGCCCGCGGCACACACATCAGGTTGCACGATGTCCATGGCCTTTCGAACAACCAGGTCGCGGAAGCCCCAGCGTGTCATCTCGTTCTCACCCCCAGCCACTGCCATGTCGAGTGCACGGGTGACTTCCACATAGCCATCGACATCTTCAGGCGAGATGGGTTCCTCGAACCATTCGATGTCGAGCTGTTCCAGTTCACGGCCAATACGGATGGCCTGAGGAACGGTCATGCAGTGATTGGCATCCACCATCAGGCGGATGTCTGCGCCCACCGCATCCCGAACCGCTGCCACACGGCGGATGTCGAGCTTGGGATCCCCCAGGCCGATCTTCATCTTGACCGCTGTAAAGCCTTCGGCCACATAGCCCTGAGCTTCTTCGACCGCTTCCTCAATCAAGCGGTCCATATCGATGAAGTACAGGCCGGTGGCGTAGCAGGTGACCTCCGAGCGATGAGCGCCACCGATCAACTTGTGGATGGGCCGGCCGCAGGCCTTGCCGATGATGTCCCATAGCGCAATGTCGATCCCGCTGAGGGCAGAGGCCGCCATGCCTTTTCCGCCATAGTCCTTGATGCGGTTGTAAAGGTCTTCCCAGATGACTTCGACATCGAAAGCGTCGCGGCCGATGATGCGGGGCCCGAACTGCGTTTCGATGTAGGCCTTGGCAACCGCAGAGGGGCCGTAGCACTCGCCCCAGCCCACGATGCCGTCGGCGGTTTCGATCTCAACAATGCACGATCCGCGCTGTTTGTACAGCCATCCACGCGAGGAAGTGAAGGGCCGTTCGACGGGTGCAGTGACCGCGTGGCAGGTGACCTTTTTGATGATGCTGGGGGTCATCGTCGGCCTTACTTCTTTTCGGCCACAAAAATCTGTTTGGCCACAACGGCCAGCGACTTTTCGACGGCCGTGACTTCTGCTGCCAGTGCCGCTCCGGTGAGATCGTCCACAAGCGCACCGCCTTGCGCGGCAACGGCCTTGAACTCCGCGCTCTGGATCGCCTCTTGAAACAGCTTGGTCAGCCGGTTCAGCACATCAGCCGGTACCTTGGCCGGTGCCACCAGGTATGCCATCTGCACGAGCGGGCCATAGGGGAAGACGTCGTGGCCCTTTTCCTTGAAGGTTGGCACATCGGGCAGGACCTTCAGCCGCTCGTTGGCGAAGACGCCAATGGGTTTAACCAGGCCACCGTCAATCTGCGCTTTGCTTTCTCCGGGTTTGAGCACAGCTGCATCGATTTGCTTGCCGGCCAGATCGGCGATGACCTTGGAGCCGCCGGTGTAGGGAATGACGTTGACTTCAGCATCTGCAACACGGCCAGCCATGACCGCGAAGATGTGGTTAAGGTTGTTGCTGCCAGGTGTGCCCACCGAGACCTTGCCGGAGTTCTTCTTGAGGTTGGCGAGGAAGGCTTCTAGCGTTCCCGTTGGGCTGTTGGCGGGCACCAGCAGCGTCAGCGGATCGCTGGTTACGCGCGCGATGGGCGCAAACTGCTCGCTGCGAAGTGGGGTCAGGCGCTGCGCGATCAGGGCCAGGGTGGAGCTCGTGCCCATGCCGATCGTGTAGCCGTCTGCTGGCGCGTTGGCCACCTTTTGCATGCCGATCGAGCCTGTGGCGCCCGGGACGTTTTCCACGATGACGCGTACGCCCTTTTTCATGAGGATGTCGGCCAATGCGCGCGCGGCGATGTCGTTCGAGCCGCCCGGGTTCCAGGGCACCACGAGCCGGATTTCTTTGTTCGGGAAACTGTCCTGTGCCAGCGCAGCCGTGCCTAGGCCCAGTGCTGCGGCAGCGGCGGCGAAACGGATGAAGAGGTGGCGAGTGATCATGTGTACTCCAGTGAGATGCTAAATGTTATAACAAACAACAAATGTCCTGCAAGCAGGATCCCCCAGGACATCAGATTGAGGGCGCTCAGGGCTGGTTGGCGAGCTCTAGCAGGGGGACGATATCGTCACGTGCGCTCTCGATGTCGGCGCGGATGGCGGCGGCTGCGCGCTGACCGTCTCCTTGGCGCAGCGCCTCAAGGCACGCCACATGGAAGGGGAAGCGCTTGAGCCCGGGTACGTACTGCGGCAGGCCGAGGGTCAAGGTGGGTGCGCAGCGCACCCACGCGGTTTCAATCAGCTCCTGCATGATCGGCATGCGGCACAGCGCGTAGATGCCGAAGTGGAAGCGGTGGTGGGCTTCGAGATAGGCGTCGGGGCGCTGTTCATCGAAGGTCGTTTCCATTGCCCGCAAGGCTTGCTCGATGTCGGCCAGGGCTGCAGGTGTGGCGTGTGCCGCAGCCTCAACGGTGGCGCCTGGTTCGAGGCAGGCGCGCACGGCCATGAGTTGGCGGAACTGATCGGCCGT
>RGEP01000123.1 GCA_009918225.1 Betaproteobacteria bacterium
TTTGACCTGCCCCCTTCCGGCGTACCCATGATTCGGCAGCAGTCCTGAGCGAAGCTTGATCGATCGAAGTGGCTACTGGGTGACCTCGGGCCGGTTACCCTCTAGCCGCTGAACCTGAAGGAGCACCACGATCTCCGAGCGCGAGTCTAGCTTCGAGGTCGATCCTAAAGCGAGGAACCCGCCCTGCTTGATCTGGCTTTGGTTGAACTCGCTAAGCCCGCCCAACAGGATCACCTCTCCATGCCGAGCCACCACATCAGAGCGGAAGGCGCGGCGCAGCTTGGTTGGCGTAGTGGAAAGGCCTGTTTCGGTCTTTACGAATGATGAGAGTTCTTGCCAGATCAGCAAGCGAATGGATTCCTGCATGATGCGTGGGCTGATATTGAGCAGTACACCTGCGCTTTGGTAGGTGACACTCTGCTGCGAGCTGCCGCTGTAGGTCACGATCGAGCCCAGGGTCGGCGTGTCGGTGCCTATGGTGACGGAGGCGACGCTGCCGTCGGAAGCGCGAAGCACAGGACTGGAGATTAGCCGCACTCGGCTGTCACTGGTCAGCCGACCGATAGATAGGGCCATGTCGCGCCCGCCTAGGCGCAGCACGCTCAAATCCCCAGCCGCGGTCCCCATATTGCCGCTTAGGCGGCCTTCCAACAGGCTAAAGATCAGCTGCACGGCTGTGTCCTTGCTCTGCGCGTCGCGAACCTCCATTACATAGGCTTGTAGGAGCACCTCAGGCACCGGAACATCGACCTGTTCCAGGAAATTCTTCAGATGCTGAACATCAGTAGGGTGACCGCGCACCACGAGGAAGTTGGGTGCCACGGCGGCCTGGGTTGGGTCTTGAAACTGCGGCGTATTGAAGCCCCCCGGTATGTTCTGCGGCACCAAAGCGCTGAGGGTTGCGCCATAGCCAGTGGCCTGGCCTGTCAGCACCGCGCCTCCAATGTCCAGGCTGGGGTTTCCCATCATCGGAAGCTGGCCGTCTGCGGCTAAGCGTGAAGCCGGTCCAAAAGGATCGACGGCAGCGAACTCGCTGGTGTGCGGCAACGGTGAGCCCGAGTAGTTGAAGGTAAGCCGAGGGAATAGAGAGAAGTAGCTCGCCATTGCGGCGATCGTGCGGTGCTTCGGGGTGTAGACCCACAGTTCCTGATCCGCGAGATCCCCGCCCCGAGTACTGTCCGGGTGGATGACCAGAACCCCGGACACCTCGGTGATGGTCAATCCCAGATTGCTCAGGACCTGGCGCACCAGCGGCAGGGGATCCGCACCGCGAAAGTGCGACAGGTCGGCCGTGATCACCACCGGATGTACCGACACGGATGGCATTAGTACATACGCCCGTCGGCCCGATTCGCCCAGGGTGCTGCGCAGGAATTCAGCGAGGGTCACCTGGCCTGGGGCGGCAATGACGGGGGTGGCGGGCAGTGCGCGCACCCCGTTGCCAGGCATCAGCACGCGGGGTACCACCGGCACGGGCGCTTGCCGAATCAACTTCCACGGAGAAGGTGTGGAAGGGGTCTGGGGCGGCGGTGTGTTGGGTTGCGCTATTGACAACGCACTGAGCCCGATCATGCCCATGCACAGGCCCAACCCAATGCACCCAACCAGGCGCTGCCTCCCCCACTGGCATGGGCCTGCGGTCACGGTGCGTTGACGAACAGGCCCAGGTCAGCGGCGGTATAGCTTCGGTTCGGGTCTAACACCAAGGCCGCGCGGCGAAACAGCACATCGCGTTGGGCCAGCCGGAGGTCCCAGGCGTTGAGATTGGTCCAGTGGTAGATCCCGTGTTTCACATAAGGCTGTGCAGTGGGTTGGTTGTAGCCCACTGGCCCCTTGTAGTTGACGACCAGATTGCCGTTGACCCAGGTTCGGATGAAGGGTGAAGCCGCTGGGTCGGTGGAGACCAGGGCCTGCGTCACAACCGTGATCCATTGGTTCGGAGTCCAACTGTTGCTGGTCCAAAGCACCTGGGTACTCACCGTGCTGGGCGTGGGGTTGGGTGACGAGCTGGTGCGCATCACCAGGCGCATCTGCCCGTCGCGCGAAAGCAAGGCGTAGATGGGCTGCAGGCCACTGGTGTCGCCCGCATGCCACTGCGACAACTGCTGTTCATCGGTGGTGGCGCGCCAGTCCGGCAGGTAAAGGCTGTAGGCATGCCAGAACAGACGCCCACGCGGCAAACCGCTCACGCGCGGGTTGAAGGCAGTCTCACAACGGTAGGAACCCGCCGTCAGCGGATCGGTGGGCATCAGCGTGAATCGCAGCGCGCGCCAGGATGTCCTGTGCGGAAACGGGGATGGCTTGGGCGCCCGGCACTGCGCCCATGAGCAGGGCAGTCATCAGTGAAACGATGATCCTCATGGCCGATCTCCGGTGATGGTTCGAGAGCCAATGTTGGCCCCGCCCATGGGAGGTGTGGTTGCTCCCGCTCACTTGAAAGCAACTCGCTCGGCTTTATTCTGAGAGCACGACACACCCGTCTGACGGGAAGATCACGGAAGCGAAGATTCCAAAATCAAGCGGGGATTCCGATACTCACAGGTTGCTTGATTTATTGGCCCTCGATGCTGTGAAGGCATGCACGGGTACGCCACAGATACGCGATGGGCGCCCCGTGCAATTTTCTGGGGCCGTCAACTACACATGGCGTCTGACAGGCCCGGAGCGCTCGGATAAACCGAGTTCCGCTGCCACAGTTGTGGGGAAGATCGACTTCAACTTGTGTGAAAAGCCAGTTGGTACCACCGCCGCCCGGCGCTCTGAGACGCAAGGAACGGTAGTGATCATCTACACGATGGAGGTTGACGGTCGTATCACCGATGCGGTGGTGTCGTGGAACACGACACGCAGAGTCTCAATTTGAGAGGTGTGCTGGTGGGCCATCCGGTCAAGTTTCCGCAGCTCGACCTGGGGACCATGATGCCGCTGCTGTTCGGGATGTTGGGCGTGATGAACTCTTGGCGCAAGCTTGGAGCGCTGCGCAACGGCGTGAAGTGACCGGCACGGAATAGGTCTGGGTCAAGAAACGGACTAAGTTCGCTCACCATCGAGCGCCGGTTGAACTGCTAAGGTGGCGATTGATCCCAGCGGTCGTCGCCATCCAAGCTGATGCAACGCCGACCCGCCCTTATGGAAGGAACGTGATGTACCGATTCATCCGCATTGCCCAACCGCGCAATGCCGACCATGTGCCCGCCGCGCTGCAGTTCAGCACCGAACTGACGGCCCACATGAACCGCACCTACAGCCTGAGCATGAAGGCCGGAATCGAGATGTTCGGGGACGGCCACCTGCACTGGCACTATGAGGCCGACTCGATCCATCAGGTGACGGAAATCAACCGCAGGCTGATGATGGACCGGGCCTACCTGGCGCTGCTGGAGAAGAATACAAATCTGTGGGTGGAGGGCAGCATGAAGGACAAGGTCGTCAGCCTGTTCTTCCCCGAAGAACGGCGCTACGGGATCAGGCTGTGAAGCGCCGCGGCCGCCGCTGACCCTGCACGGCGCGGTCGCGCGCCCAGCCCTTGCGCCTCCAGGCCCAGGCAGACGTTCTGCGCCAGGATGACGGCCGGAGAGGCTCGTCGGCACGACCCCGGCGCTGTGCCCGTTGGTGTGTTTGAACGTCGTATGGTGCCTGAAGACCCCCATGAGTTCCAGACAACCTCGGCTGTTGGACGCAAAACGCCTTGAAGTCAGGGCACTCTTGCGTCCTTGGTGATAAGGCCAGCTTGCTTGATCACATAACAAGCCGAGGCGGCAGCGTCATGCCGTAGTTCGGGCCGAATCCACCGGAGGAAAGCGACTGGCACTTAACGGGATCCGCGCTCATTTGTCCCACGATGTACTTACCGCTTCCCCCTGTAGCCGAAAGGATGCGGACACAGGCCAAGCCAACGATCGGCACATAAGAGTTGGACGCAACGGAGTTGACAACCGGCATCATCACGTACTCGCACTTTCCGTTGCCAGCAGCACTGCAACTGTTGACGTCCGCGTACAGCGTAGTCGTGCTGCCTGTCTGAATCCAAATGCTGGCCCCCACTTGCAGCGGCGAGGTATTTCTAGTTGACAGCAACTGGCGGATGAACGTTGCGCTACTGTTGTTAACCGTCAGCGAGCTCCATTGCCCGCTTTCACAAGCGCCGGCTTTATAGCTTGATGAGATCTTGAATCTGTACGGTTGCCCGATCACCTGTGGCAGATCGAAGCCCGGCACCGTGACTGCAGTGGCCAGCTTAGGCTGTCCGGCCGAACTGTCCCACCAGTTGTCGTACATGCACTTGGCTACGGCTACAGGGAAGAGCGATCCTGTCCCAGCGGTTCCGGGTGAAGAAAGCGCTGCGGTGGCGGTTGCCGACAGCAAACTGGATGAAATGCCCAATACACCTGCAAGGATGGATTGCACGGGGCCGCTGTTCTCGCCTGGTTGCCTACGCAAGGTCACTTGTACGGCAGGGACATCGAAATTCCCTGGGGTAATGAACCTCGTTTGCATACCGGACGGGGTTCCCGTGACGTTGAAGTACCCGGATGTGACGGTGAGATCTTGAAGGGCTCGACCTTGCGAAGAGTTTTGACTAACGAAGCCATCCGCCTTCATTTCGGCCCCGCTCCAGTCGGGCACCGAACGCGACAAGTTCCCGCACTCCGATCGCTTACGCAGGCACCCAGTGCTAGCCAGCGCAGTGGCATCGGCCGCTGCTTGCAGCTCAGCCTTTGCCGCGAACAAGTTGGCTAAGTCGACAGCGAGCGCCCCAAACCCCAAGAGTATCGGTATCAGCAGCGCAACTAAAACAGCCATGTGGATCCTCGCAGATGCTTATCACTCGTTATTCATGGTGATGGTGGAGATCAGTTCGATGGGTTGGGCGATAGCGGAGATCAATGGACCCAAGGCGAGCCCTTGGTACTGGTAGCGGACGCTCACGGTCAGCGGCGTTCCAAACGCACCACCGCCCGCGGCTGGCGTCACCTCTACGGTAGGTGCTGCTGCACCAAACGAAATGAGAGCGGACGAGCAGCGGTCAAGCGCGATTTGCCGGATCTCTGTTGCGGTCAGTTTGGGAGATCGCAGCACGATGGCAGCACGTGCAGCCTCACGGCTGGCGTTGGTAATGACCGCTTTGTTGTAGAGGATCAAACTGAACTCAACAATGCTCATGACAAGCAGCAAGAGTACGGGCAAGGTCAACGCAAACTCCACGGCTGCAGAGCCCGCCTGCTGTTTGACAGCCCCTTGACGAGCACCTCCCTGGGGCCGAGTTTTGGCGTGTGTGGATTTCATGGTCTTTCGATCTTCTGAAGTCGGCGCCTTTGTGAGCTGATGACTCTCAGTCGCATCCAATCTATCCCCGGCGATAGGCGTAACCTTGACCCTCCGCATCAATTGCTCATCACATGGCCGTCGCGTGTGTGGGTGTCGGGCAAAACGGGTGGACGTTGGCTGATCGCCAAGCACAAGGCTGTGGCCGTGCTGGAGCGCTGACATGGCAGGGAGCAGGCCTGGCAGGGCAGGCTGCTAGAGTGGCCATCCTCCGTCACGGCTGCCTCCGCACACCCGAGGAACACACCATGCCCGCGTACCTGATCGTTGACACCGACCTGACCGCACCCGAACGCTACGAAGACTACAAGCGCCAGGCCAAGCCA
>RGEP01000124.1 GCA_009918225.1 Betaproteobacteria bacterium
CGAATGAGGCGCCCAGGATGCGGGTCTGCTCGCGCAGGTCTTCATCACGCCGGTCTCCAGCGCCGCTGATCACCACGGTGCGCTTGCCGCCTTCGGCCAAGGGCAGTGCCTTGAAGGCCTGCACCAAGGCGTTGATGGCGTCGGGGTTGTGGCCGTAATCGGCCACCAGGGTGGCGCCCCGGTAGTTCATCATGTTGAAGCGGCCCGGGGCATTGTCGGCATCATTGATGAAGCTGGACACGCCCTTGACGATGTCGTCCCAAGGCATGTTCAGGCCCCAGCAGGCCGCCACGGTGGCCAAGGTGTTGTCCACCTGAAAGCCGATGGCCCCGCCATGGGTGATGGGCACAGCCGACAGCGGCAAGCGGTGCTGCACCTTGCCTTCTACCGCCACCAATTCGCCCTTTTCCACGAACACCACACGGCGGCCGCGGCCGCGGTGCGAGGCGATGCGGGGGTGGTGCGAGTCGCGCGCGAAGTAGATGACCTGCCCGGGGCACTCGTCGCCCATGGCGGCCACCAAGGGGTCGGCGGCGTTGAGCACCGCATAACCGCTGGGGGCCACGTTTTGAACAATCACCTTCTTGACGCGGGCAATGCCTTCCACGGTGTGGATGTGGTTCAAGCCCAGATGGTCGCCGGTGCCCACATTGGTGACCACGGCCACCGAACAGCGGTCAAAGCCCAAGCCTTCGCGCAGGATGCCGCCGCGTGCGCACTCCAAGACCGCGGCCTGCACATGGGGGTGGGACAACACATTGCGCGCGCTCTTGGGTCCGCTGCAGTCGCCACTGTCGGTCTGCCGCTGGCCCACGTACACGCCATCGGTGTTGGTCATGCCCACACACAAGCCCTGGGCGGCCAGCACGTGGGCAATCATGCGGGTGGTGGTGGTCTTGCCGTTCACGCCGGTGACGGCCACCAGTGGGATGCGGCCATCCTCGCCGAGAGGGTACAGCTCAGAGACGATCGGGTTGCCGATGTCACGGCCCTTGCCGTAGGACGGGTTCAGATGCATGCGCAAGCCGGGGGCGGCGTTCACCTCCACGATGCCGCCCGACTGGTCTTCCAGCGGCCGCTGCACGGTTTCGCAGACGACGTCCACGCCACACACATGCAGGCCCACCATGCGGGCCGCATCCACCGCCCGTGCAGCTACTTCGGGGTGCACATCGTCGGTCACGTCGGTGGCACTGCCACCCGTGGAAAGGTTGGCGTTGTTGCGCAACACCACCCGGCGCCCCTTCTCGGGCACCGAATCAGGGGTGAGGTCTTGCTGCACCAGGCGGGCTTTGGCGATGTCGTCAAAGCGGATCTTGGTCAAGGACGTGGCGTGCCCACTGCCTCGGCGTGGGTCGGCGTTCACGATGTCGACCAACTCGCGCACCGTGTGTTTGCCGTCGCCGGTCACGTAGGGTGGGTCACGGCGGGCGGCGGCCACCAAGCGGTCGCCCACCACCAGCAGGCGAAAGTCGCTGCCGGGCAGGAACTTTTCCACCAACACATCGCCGATCGCGGCTGCAGTGGCGAAGGCAGCATCGGATTGCTCGCGGGTGGTGATGTTGACGGTGACGCCACGGCCTTGGCTTCCATCCTGAGGCTTGATCACCACGGGCAGGCCAATGCGCTCGGCGATGGCCCAGGCCTCTTCGGGCGATGCGGCCGGCGCACCGATGGGCACCGGCACGGCGGCCGATTGCAGCAGGTGCTTGGTGAGGTCTTTGTCTTGCGCAATGGCCTCGGCCACAGCGCTGGTGTTGTCGACCTCGGCCGCCTGTATGCGGCGCTGTTTGTGGCCCCAGCCGAATTGCACCAGGCTGCCGGTGGTCAGGCGCCGAAAGGGGATCCCACGGGCCACAGCCGCGGCCACGATGGCGCCGGTGCTCGGGCCCAGCCGCAGGTCTTCGTCGAGCTCGCGCAGCTCCGCAGACGCGGCCTGCCCATCGGGGGCCGCTGCGGCAGCGGCCTCGGGCGACCAGGCTGCCTGCAGGATGGACAGCACCGTGTCCAGGGCGCGCCGGGCGACCTCTTCTTCCGTGTACTCCACCACCACCAGGTACACGCCGTCTTCGTGGGTGTCTTCGGTGTGGCTGAAGGTGACGGGGCAGCCGGAGGCGGCCTGCAGGGCCAGAAGGGTGGATTCCAGCGCATGGGCCAAGGTGATGGCCCCGCGGCGCGTGGGGGTGCGCAAGGTTCCCAAGCCCGGGCACAGGGCGCGCAGGCGGTCTTCGAAACCCGGCCGGCTGTCGACCGCACGCTCATCGGGTGCGCAACGGACCTCCATCTCGAGTGCGGTGTGGCGGCTCCAGAGGTTCGGGCCGCGCAGGGCCCGGGTGCGGATCATGTCCATGAAGGCGGTACAGGGTTTCGAAGGATGGGTAGGCGCAGCGGGAGCAGGCGGGCGGTGGCGGTTTTGAAAGCCTGGATCAGGCGATCACGGACTGGTCCGGCCGCAACTCTGGCCGGCGCAGTTCGAAAGTTTCCAGGCCCGCCACGATGAGCTCGGGCGACAAATCCAGGGCCCACGCAGCGGCCACGGCCGCCAGGGTGGCCGCCGGAGGCACTTCGCGGGAGGTCACGCGCAGGTCGCGGTCGATGTTGAGCACGGGGATCACCTGGTCACCCCGTGCTAGGGTCACGGTTCGGCCTTCCAGGTAGACCACACGACCGCCGGCACTGGCGTGTTGGCGCATGGCTGCCAGGGTGCCGTCTGCCCCGTAGAGGATCACCTCGCCATCACACAGATCGGCCATGGCCAGCACCTGCTCATGCGCGGCGTGCAGCACGGCTGCTCCGTCGGCGCGCACCACATCCACCTGGGTGCGCGACACCTTGAAACGCTGCTCGGGGGTGGCGATGTCGTGGCGCACCGCGCCGGTGAAGGGCTCGCAATCGGTGACGATGCCGACATTGCAGCGGTCGTACACCAAGCCTTCTTCCAAGATGGTGACGGGGTTGCTTTCGAACACCGCTGCTTCCACATTGCGGTTGACCAAGAGGCGCTGCGAGACCTGCCAGCCCAAGGCATCGCCCCGTTCCACACGCCGGTTGCCCACGAACAAACCATCGCGGCAGGCCACGCCCACCACGGGGCCGGAAATCTGCAGCATCCACGCCACCAGGCGCGCGATCACGGAAGTGTCTTGCGTGCCGGTCACCCCGACCACCGGAATACGGCCCGAGCGGCCTTCGGGGAACAGGTGTTCGACGATGGCGCGGCCCACTTCGCGCGGTTGGCCACTGGCCGGCTTGAGGTGCATCAGCAGGCCAGGGCCCGCGTTGACCTCAACGATGGCACCCCCCTGCTCCTGCAGCGGGCGGCTGATGTCTTCGCACACCAGGTCCACGCCGGCGATGTCCAGCCCGACGATGCGGGCCGCCAAGGCACAGGCATGCGCCACCTCGGGATGGACTTCATCGGTGCAATCGTTGGCCATATTGCCTTTGCGGCTGACCAGCACGCGGCGCCCGGCTTCGGGCACCGATTCGATCTCAAGTCCCTGTTTCTGGATGGTGATCTGCACCTCGCCCTCCTGGCGAACCAGGATGGGGTTCAGGGGATGGTCTTCGGTGTCCCCACGGCGCGGGTCGCTGTTGATCTGCAAGGTGATCAGCTCTTCCACCGTGTGGGTGCCGTCGCCGGTGATCCACACGGTTTCGCCCCGGGCGGCAGCAGCCACCTGGCCCGCCACGATGAGCACGCGGTGCTCTTCGCCCGGGATGTAGCGCTCCACCATCACCCCGCTGCCCTCGGCGTCGGCCACCAGGAAAGCCGCCTTGACCTCGGCTTCACCGCTGAGGTCCAGCGTGACACCGCGGCCGTGGTTGGCGTCGGTGGGCTTGACGACCACCGCACAGCCCATGCGCTGCGCCACGCTCCAGGCGTCTTCGGGGTCATCGACCAGACGGCCTTCCGGCACGGGCACCCCGCAGCCGGCCAACAGCTCCTTGGTCATGTCCTTGTCGCTGGCAATGCCCTCGGCAATGGCGCTGGTGCGGTCGGTTTCTGCAGTCCAAATTCGCTTTTGGCGTGCGCCATAGCCCAGCTGCACCAGGTTGCCCTGGTTGAGGCGAATGTGGGGAATCTCACGGTCGGTGGCGCAGGCCACGATGTGGGCGGTGCTGGGGCCCAGGTAGACCTGGTCGATCTTGTCGCGCAGGGCGTCCAGCGCCGGCTTGAGCTCGAAAGGCTGGCCCCGCAAAGCGGCGCGGATGATGTCGTGGCCGACGGCCAGTGCCTGGCGCGCGACCTTTTCATCTCGGGCCCGAAACACCATGCGGTACACGCCCGAGGTGGAGGTTTCACGGGTTTGGCCAAAGGCGGTGGGCATGCCGGCTTGGTCGAGCACCTCGATCACCACGTGCTCGAGCACATGGCCCATCCAGGTGCCGCCCTGCAAGCGCTGCAGGAAGCCGCCCTTCTCGCCCACGCCGCAGTGGTGGTCGCCCACGCCCGGAACGATGGCCAAGAGCCGCTCGGTGAAGCCCGGCAGCTTGTGGGTCGGGAACTGCTCGAGCTCGCCCAAGTCCAGCCAGACCTCCAGCACGGAGCGGTAGGTCCACATGTTTGGGCCGCGCAGGAAATTCACGCGCAAGATGCGCAGGTCCAGGGCGGCCGGTACACCGCCGCCCGCGACGGGGTCTGAGCCGATTGCGGCGGGGGCGCCTGGGCCCTGCTCGGGGCGATGGTCGTTCATGGCCGCTGATTGTCCACCCGAATGTCCACCCGAAGCCGGCCGCTGGCCTTCAAAGGCCATGGGCCCGGGGGCGGCTGCGATGTCGGACAATCCGGCCTGCGGCGAGCGGCCCATCACAGCGGCGCTGCGCCGACCTTCTGCACCCATGTCTGCATTCCCACCCGAACTGACCAAGCCGACCTCTTCGGCCAACCCGGCCGTCTCCACACTCAACGCGGGCTCGGTGCCCGCCGATGACACGGCCGGACCCGAGGGCCTGTCGGGCACGGTGTGGGCCAGCCTGGAGTTGGACCTGGACCTGGCCGGCCACTTCCAGCGCAGCGAACTGACCCTGACGGCGCAGGGCTTGTCTTGGCGCGGAAACGGTGAGGCGGCTGCTCAGACCTGGCCCCTGCGCACAGGCCTGCGGCTGCAACACACCGACCGGGGTGGCGTGGGCCTGCTGTCGCTGCACGATGAGCACCAGCGGCTGGCCCAGTGGCGCTTCACCTTGGAACGCGACGTGGCCGCGGTGCGCCTGGTGCAACAGTTTGAGCGTGCGGTGCTGGCCCTGCAGGGCCAGGCCCATGACCACGAGGGTGAAGACGAAGCCGCCCGCTGCCCCAGCTGCAACGCCCCCTTGCCAGATGACAGCGAAGACTGCGCAGTCTGCAACCGCGAACTGCTGCAACCGCCCTCGACCTGGGTGCTGCTTCGCCTGTGGCGCTTTGCCAAGCCCTATCAGGGCCAGCTGGCCCTGGGCCTGCTGCTCACGCTGCTGTCCACCGCGGCGCACCTGGTGCCGCCCTACCTGACCATGCCGCTGATGGACGACATCCTGATCCCGTTCCAAAACGGGCAGGCCATCGACCCGCAGTTGGTGATGCTGTACCTGGGGGGCCTGCTGGCCTCGGCCCTGGTGGCCTGGGGCTTGGGCTGGTGGCGCACCTATTTGCTGGCCCTG